>DASYTI010000213.1 GCA_036002485.1 Candidatus Methylomirabilota bacterium
GCGGTCTTATCGGAGACGAGGGCGGGGGTCTTGCCGTCCGCCTCGAGCACCTTGGCGCCATAGGACCAGAGCACGGCCCAGAGGGTCGTGTTGGAGTCGCCGCAGTGGCTGATGGCGATGCCCACAGGGTTGCCCTGCTTCTTGAGCACCTTGGCCTGCTTCAGGAGCTCGTCCCAGGTCTTCGGGTACTCGAACCCCGCCTTCTTGTAGTGCGCCATGTTGTAGGTGGCGGGAAAGGCGACCCAGTACCACGGGACGGCTTTCCATCCCGAGCCCGTCAGCGCGCACTCGGCGCCGAAGGGGTACCAGCCGCCGTATTTCTTGCCGAGGGTGTCGACGAGCGGGCCCACGTCGATGAGACTGCTCTCGAACAGGAACGGATCGGCGTGACTGAGGATGACGAGGTCATGGCCGGACTGGCTCTGGGCCTCCGCGGCCCGCTTGGCCGGAAGCTGGAGGCCCTGGATGGTGTCGACCTTGACGGTGACCCCCGCCTGCTTGCTGAATAGCTCGGCCTGCCGTCGGAGCTCGTCGTCCGCGGCGGGGACGAAGTGATTGTTGCTGAGCAAAGTCACCTCGCGCTTCTGCGCGAAGGCCGGCGCGCGGCCCAGCAGCGCGGTGGCCCCGACGGCGGATGTTGTGGCAAGGAAGCGACGACGGGTCATTCTTCGCATGGCATTCTCCTCTCCGATGCGAAGCTCACGGTGGTACGGCGGGACGGGGAATCGGCGGTCGGGTTGCCCTCCTTCGACGAAGATTAGCCGGCTTGTATCACCGCCGGAGACGAGATGTCAATGGCACTGCCCCCTCACCCTACCCTCTCCCCCGATGGGGGAGAGGGATCAGAGAAGTCCGACGGGGCTGTTCTCATCTCTCTCCCTCAAGGGGGAGAGGGCAGCGCGACGAGGCTCTTGTCATCCCTCTCCCTCAAAAGGGGGAAAGGGATCCCGAGCGCAGACTCTCAGCATTTTTTCATCCCTCTCCCCCATTGGGGGAGAGGGCAGGGTGAGGGGGAGGTTCGCGCATAATCCGGACGAGAGGCGCTCATGACGACGCGCCGCTGAGACCGAGGACGCTCCAGGTTGGAACGGGCCGCGCGAGGCCCTTGAGGGCGATGGGGCCGATCTCTTCGGCCTCGATCAGCTTCTCCACGGCCGAGGCCACGCGGGAGGAGATGAGAATCTGCCCGCCCTTGGCTTCGCTGCAAAGCCGCGCGGCGAGGTTGGTCACCGTACCGATGGCCCCGTAGTCCCATCGACCTTCGAAGCCGATGGCGCCGATGGTCGCGTACCCCTGCGCGATGCCCACGCCCAGCCCGAGGTCCCACCCGCGCTTGCGCCAGCCCGCGGCGAGGCCGGTCACACGGTCCCGCATGGCCACCGCCATCCGAAGCGCGCGCTCGGCCGGATTCGGCACCTCGACGGGGTCGTTGAAGAAGATCATCATGCCGTCCCCGGTGAAGCGCTCGAGCGTGCCTTCGTGCTCCAGGATGAGCTGGCCCATCTCGTGGTGGTACTCGCGGAGCACGCCCATGACCTCCTCGGGCTCGGCCGACTCCGCGAAGGAGGTGAAGCCGCGCAGGTCGAGAAACACCACGATCACCTCGCGCCGGTGGGTCTTTAGCGGGTCCTCGGCGCCGCCGGCCACGATCAGCTCGGCGAGCTGCGGCGAGAAGAACCGCTTGAGCCGTCCCAGCCGCTCGACCAGCGCAACCTGCTCGCTGACTCGCTCCTCCAGCGTCCGGTTCCACGCTTCCAGCTCGCGGCGCAGGGTCGCTTCCTGATCGTGCAGGCGCTTCTTCTCGAGACAGGCGCCGATCCGCGCGCGGAGCAGCACCGGGTCGAAGGGCTTGGATAGGTAGTCCTCCGCGCCCAGCTCGATGCAGCGGACCACGCTCGCGATCTCGTCGAGGGCGGAGATCATCAGGACGGGAATGCTCCGCAGCGCTGGCTGTGCCTTGAGCCGTGTCAGCACCTCGTAGCCGTCCATGCTCGGCATCATGACATCCAGCAGGACGAGGTCCACCGGGGCGGTGGCGAGGGCCGCCAGCGCGGCACTCCCGTCGGCGGCCACACTGACCGCATAACCCTCACGCGAAAGCCGTCGCGCGAGCACGTCGCGATTCCCTTCGTCATCGTCCACCACGAGAATGCGCCCGCGATCCGCCGGGCGCGATCCGCCCGAGGTGGCCGGTGCGGCGGCAACCTGCCGAGGTCTCGCGGGGCCGTCGATGAGCGCGCGCAGCTGGCCGGCCGCGGTGGCGATCCGACGAAGGTCTTGCGAGAGATCTGTGTCTGATCCGGCGCGCCCCTCCATCTCCTTCACGCCCGTCACGATCCGGTCGAGGGTGGGGACAAGGGCGCCGCGGGCCGCGCCCAGGTCGGCCAGATCGGCATCCACGCCCGACGGGGCCAGGAACTCGTTGACGCGCGCGAGGAGATGACGGGCGTCCTCCAGCATCTGGCGGAGCGGGCCCGCCAGCTCGCGCCGCGAGGCAGCCTCGGCGTCTTCGAGCAGCATCTCGCCATAGCCGATGATGTGGTTGAGCGGGGTGCGCAGCTCGTGGCGAAGCCGGGCGCGCTCGGAGCTCTCGCCGGTCACGGAGCGGCGGCCCCGCCCAGGAGCGCGTCGATCTTCGCGAGCAGTCTCGGCAGATCCACGGGCTTGGTGTCGAAGTCGTCGCAGCCGGCCTCGATGGCCTTCTCGCGGTCGCCCGACATGGCATGGGCGGTCAGGGCGATGATGGGGATGGCGCCCGTCGCGGGCGCCGCCTTGATTTGCCGCGTCGCCTCCCAGCCGTCCAGCACGGGCAGGCTCATGTCCATGAGGATCAGCGCCGGCACCTCCGCCTGCGCCATCCGGACACCCTCGGCGCCGTCCACCGCGATGACGACCTGATAGCCCCGGCGCTCGAGACGCCGCGAGAGCATGTCGCGGTTCATCTCGTTGTCCTCGACCAGGAGGATCTTGGGCACCTAGCGGGCTGCCTTCCGACGCGCCACGGAGGCCATGACGAGCCGCCGGACTTCACCCAGCAGCGATTCGCGGGTGTACGCGCCCTTCTGGATCACGCGCTCGACGCCGCCATTGAGCCGCTGCTGATCCTCGGCCGTGACGTCCTTGGAGGTGAGCACGATGACGGGGATACTATTCCAGCTCTCCTGGCGACGGATCTCCTCCATGAACTCGAAGCCGTCCATCTCGGGCATCATCAGGTCCAGCACGATCAGGCCGGGCGCGCCGTCGCGGAGCCGCTCGAGGGCGACGCGGCCGTTCTCGGCCTCCGCCACTCGGTAGCCGTCGCCCTCCAGCTGCCGGCGGAGCAGCTCCCGGATGGCTGGGTCGTCATCGACCACCAGCACGGGCAAGTCCTGTCGGTGTTTCCTCAGCGCGGCCAGGAGCCGCTCCCGGTCGAGGGGCTTGGTCAGGTACTCCGTGGCCCCCAGGGTATAGCCGAGGTTCCGGTCGTCCACCAGGGTCAGCATGATGACGGGAATCTCCGCGAGGTCAGCATCCGCCTTGAGCCTGGACAGCACCGCCCACCCATCGAGTCCCGGCATGATCACGTCAAGGGTGATCGCGTCCGGGCGCAGCTCCTTCGCCAACCGAAGCCCTTCCTCCCCGCTGGACGCCACGGCCACGCGGAAGCCTTCCTTGGTCAGAAAGCGCTGGACAAGATCCCGCACCGCAGGGTCATCATCGATCACGAGCACCGTCTCGGCGCCGGTCGCCGGTGCGACCGTGAGCGTGGGCTCGGCCCCGGCCTTGGCCACGGTGGCCGGTACGTGCATGGTGAACGTGCTTCCCCTCCCGGCCTCGCTCTCCACCGTGATGTCGCCGCCCATCATGCGGGCCAGGCGCCGGCTCAGCGCGAGCCCGAGCCCCGTGCCGCCGTAGCGCCGCGTCACCGACGCGTCGGCCTGGGAGAACTCCTGGAAGAGCCGGTCCATCTGCTCGGGGGTCATCCCGATCCCCGTGTCGCTCACGGCGAACACGAGCCGGTCCGTGCCATCCACGGCTTCGCGCGAGACGGTCAGCCCGACCACGCCCTCTTCGGTGAACTTGCACGCATTGCTCAGGAGATTGAACAGGGCCTGACGGAGCTTGGTCAGGTCGGCGTACATGCTCCCCGCATCGGGCGCGCAGCGGACGTCCAGCCTGTTCCGGTTCTTCTCCGCCAGCGGCTGGATGACGGCGGCGATGTCGCGGATGGTGTCGGCCACGGCGAAGGTCTCGAGATAGAGGTCCATCTTGCCCGCCTCGATCTTCGAGAGATCGAGGACGGAGTTGATCAGCTCGAGCAGGTGCTTGCCCGCGGTGTTGATCTTCGCGAGGTCGGGCACGAAGGCCTCCTGGCCGAGGTCCTGGGCTTCCTCTTCCAGCATCTCGCTATAGCCGATGATGGCGTTGAGCGGCGTGCGCAGCTCGTGCGACATGTTGGCGAGGAACTCGGACTTGTGGCGGCTCACCGCCTCCAGCTCGCGGAACAGCCGCGCATTCTGGATGGCCAGGGCCGACTGGGTCGCGAAGGTCTTCAGGAGGTCTACGATCTCCGGGGCGAAGGCCCCCGGGGTTTTCCGGTTCACCACGAGGCCGCCGATGATCCGGTTCTCCCGCAGCAGCGGGATTGCCAGCAGCGAGCGGACGCCCGCGCGCAGCAGGACATCCTTCAGCCGTCCGTGATAGGCGCCTTCAGCCGTGATGTCGGCGATCTGGATCGGCTCACGGGTCTCGGCGAGCTGACCCACGGCGCCCTCGCCCTTGAGGATGCGCGAAGCGCGGCGGGCCTCCACCAGCTCCTCGTCCATGCCCTTCTCGGCCCGCAGCAGGAACTCGCCCGCCGTCTCGTCGTACTCGTAGATGGCGCCCCCATCCGTGCCTGCGAGCTGGGTGGCTCGGGTCACGATTGTCGAGAGTACCGCGTCCAGATCGAGCGTCGAGCTGACGGCCTGCCCCACCTCGCCGAGCGCCGTGAGCTGGTCCACCGAGCGGGTGAGCTCATGCGTCCGCGCCTCGAGCTCGGTGAACAGCCGCACGTTCTCGACCGCGATCACGGCCTGATCCGCGAAGGTCTTCAGCAGTTCGATCTGCTGGTCCGTAAACGGCCGTGCTGTCGCCCACGTATGGACGGTGATGGCTCCGATCGCGGTTCCACCGCGCAGCATGGGCACACCCAGCACGCTCCGAAGCCCGGCGCCCTGCAAGCCCGCGAACTCGTATTCGGGTTCCTCTAGGACATCGGGGATGTGGACCGCACGTCCCGTCAGAATCGCTCGTCCACTGGCTGTGCCATAACTCGCCGGGTTCGGATAGGCCCTACGCAGGGCTTCCGTGCTCTCCGCATTCGGATTGTCCACCGCTTCGAGATGAATGAGTTGGCCGTCGAGCCTCAGAACAGACGCGGAATCGGCGTTGCAGAGCCTCCGGGCGTTCCTTGCGATCGTGTCGAAGACGGGCTGGACATCGGTCTGCGACCGACTGATGACGCGCAAGATTTCACTCGTCGCTGTCTGTTGCTCCAGCGCCTCGGTCAGATCGTGATTCCGCGCCTCCAGCTCCTTGAACAGGCGGACGTTCTCGATGGCGATGACCGCCTGGTCGGTGAACGTCTGGAGGAGCGCGATCTGCTTGTCCGTGAAGGGCCTCACTTCGCCGCGCCAGACGCTGATGGCGCCGATGGGGAGCCCCTCCCGAAAGATGGGGACGGTGAGGATGGATCGCAGGGCGATGGTATCGCGTAGGGGATGGGTGTACTCGGGGTCGAGCCACGAGTCCTCGATGTGCACGATGCTCCGATCCAGGATCGCGCGCCCGGACGTGGTGCCGCGGTCTATTGGGCGCGGGTACGCCGCCTGCAAGGCCGCCGAGTCCACACCTTGCACGGCCGCGAGCGTGAGCTGGCCCGCTTCGGTGAGAAAGACGACGCTGAAGCTGGCCTCGCACAGCCGGCGTGCGCTTTGCACGATCGCGTCGAAGACGGGCTGCTCGTCCGTGGGGGAGCTCGAGATGACTCGCAAGATCTCGCTCGTCGCCGTCTGCTGCTCCAGGGCCTCGGTGAGGTCGGCGTTCTTGGCCTGCAGCTCGGTGAGCAGCCGTGCGTTCTCGATGGCGATGGCCGCCTGGTCGGCGAAGGTCTCCATCAGAGCGATCTGACCGTCGGTGAACGGTAGAACCTCGAGCCGGTAGATGGTGATCACTCCCAGCAGCTCGCCCGCCCTGAGCATGGGAATCGCGAGCACGGTCCGGATAGGGTCCACCTCTCGGGACCCGTAGGTCAATTCGTGGTCCGCTTGAGCATCGAGAATGTGGACGGTTCGAAGCTCGAGGGCGGCACGCCCCGCGCCGCTCATGCGACCCGGGCGAGGGGGATTCGCCTCGATGAATGCTCTCAGCTCGGGGGAGGTATTGTGGGTGGCCCCGACGCGCAGAAGCTGACCGTCGAAGCGATAGATGAACGCGCGCTCGGCCTCACAGAGCCTGACCGCGTTCTCGGCCAGCGTCTCGAAAACCGGCTGGAGGTCGAAGGTGGAGCGCCCGATCACCTTGAGGAGCTCGCTGGTCGCCGTCTGCTGCTCGAGGGCGACCCTCAGCTCACTGTTGCGCGCCTCCAGCTCGGTGAATAGGCGGACGTTCTCGATGGCGATGACGGCCTGGTCGGCGAAGGTCTTGAGGAGCTCGATCTGGCTGTCGCTGAACGCCTTCGCCTCGCCTCGGCCGACCGAGATCGCGCCGATCGCGTGTCCCTCGCGGAGCATGGGGACCGCCACAACGGTCTTGAAGCCGAATATCCTGGCGAGCTCGCGTCCGCGGCCGGGAACGTCGGGATCGCTGTCCACCTCCCGCACGTGGACCACGCGGCGATCGACGAGCGCCAGCCCATTGATCGACTCCCGATCGGCCGCCATCGGGTACGATCGGCGAATCTCTTCGAGCGCGCTTGGCCCCATGTTGTGATGCGCGGCAAAGTGGATGAGCGTGCCATCGAACCGGGTGACGAACCCGAAGAACCCGTCGCACAGTCGCGCGGCGCTCTCGGCAATCGCGTCGAAGACCGGCTGGACGTTGGTCGGCGAACGGCTGATGACGCGCAGGATCTCGCTCGTCGCCGTCTGCTGCTCCAGGGCCTCGGTGAGGTCGGCGTTCTTGGTCTGCAGCTCGGTGAGCAGCCGCGCGTTCTCGATGGCGATGGCCGCCTGGTCGGCGAAGGTCTCCATCAGCGAGATCTGGCTGTCGCCAAACGGCCGCACCTCATGTCTGTGGATAGTGATCACGCCGAGTAGCTCTCCCGCCCTGACCATTGGAATCGCCAACACGGTTCGAAGGGGATCGACCAGTTGGCGCACACCAAATGTGTACTCGGGATCGCTCAAGGCATCTTCGATGTGGATGGTACGACGCTCCAGGGCTGCGCGTCCGGCCGCACTGCCACGCCCGGGTGCGACGGAAATGTCTCTGACGTAAGCTTCGAGCTCCGGAGTGTTGTTGTAAAGGACCGCGACGCGCAGATGCTCACCATCGAAGCGCCAGATAGCCCCTTGCGCTGCCTCACAGAGCCTGACCGCGTTCTCCGCGAGCGTCTCGAACACCGGCTGCAGATCGAAGGTGGACCGCCCGATCACCTTGAGCAGCTCGCTGGTGGCCGTCTGCTGCTCGAGGGCGACCCTCAGCTCACTGTTCCGCGCCTCCAGCTCGGTGAAGAGCCGCACGTTCTCGATGGCGATCACAGCCTGGTCCGCGAAGGTCTGCACGAGCTCGATCTGCCTCTGCGTGAAAGGTCTCACTTCGCGGCGCCCGCATCCGATCGCTCCTATCGGCGCTCCGTTCCGAATGATCGGAATCCCCAAGTACGTCCGATATGGCGCCCCGCGCTGCAAGACCTCTAGCGTCCGCGGGTCATAGTCGGGGTCGATCAGGACATCGTCGACATGCACCGGCCGGCCGTCGAGAAAGGCGCGACCTACGATGAACCCTCGGTGCGGCAATCGCGGGAACAGGCTGTGATAGGCCTCGGTCTCGCCCGGTGACATGTTGTTGATTGCCGCGAGGTGGAGCAGCCCGTTGTCGAACCGCGCCACCGCGCTGAATGTGGCCTCGCACAATCGGGCGGCGCTCGCGACGATGGCGTCGAACACTGGCTGGACGTCGGTGGGCGAGCTCGAGATGGCGCGCAGGATCTCGCTCGTCGCCGTCTGCTGCTCCAGCGCCTCGGTCAGGTCGGCGTTGCGTGTTTGCAGCTCGCTGAACAAGCGCACATTCTCGATGGCGATCACGGCCTGGTCGGCAAAAATCTTGAGTAGCTCGAGCTGTTTGTCCGAGAACGGCTGAACCTCCGTCCGGAATAGGACGATGGCGCCGAGCGGCACACCCTCGCGGAGCAGCGGCGTGGCGAGGGTCGTGCGGTGCCCGAACCGGCGCTGGAGCTCGCGCCCCACCGGGAATTCGTCTTCGGGCTCGGCCGCGAGATCGCCGACATGGACGCTGCGACATTCCAAGACGGCCCGCCCCGACACAGAGCCCTTCGTCAGCGGAAGCTCGAGCGCCTCAAGGCTTCCGAGACGGAGCGTCATCTCGTGTCCGAACGGACCGACCGCCGCCACGCCACGGAGCACGTCGTGATCGAGGCGGAGGATCGCCACATCCGGTGCGCCGCAGAACCGGGCGGCAGCGCGCACGACCGTCTCGAGGACTGGCCGGATATCGGTTGGCGAGCCGGAGATCGCGCGGAGGATCTCGGCTGTTGCGGTCTGCTGCTCGAGCGCCTCGCTCAGCTCGTGATTCCGCGCCTCCAGCTCCTTGAACAACCGCACGTTCTCGAT
>DASYTI010000214.1 GCA_036002485.1 Candidatus Methylomirabilota bacterium
GAGCGAGAGGGCGAGGGTGAGGGCCAGAACCTTCAGCATCTCAACCAGACGCTACCACTACCCCCAGGGCTGTTCAAAAGCCCAGGAACTCCTTCAGGGCGGCGAGCACCGCGTCGGGATTGTCTTCATGCAGCGTGTGGACGGCCCGCGGGATCTCGACGAACTTCCCCCGGGGGAGCTGCTGGGCCATCCGCTCGGCGACCTCGCGGTCGAGAACCATGCTCTCCTCGCCGCGCAGCACCAGAGTCGGCACGGGAATCGTCTGCAGCACGCCCCACCAGTCGATGTCGAGCTGGGCTCGCTTCTCCTTGATGCTGGGATGCCAGCCCCACACCAGCTTGCCGTCGGGGCGCTGCTTGAGGCTGTGCGAGGCCACCCAGCGGAAATAGTGGATGCCGGGATGCGGGTTGCCTCGGTGCAGGTGCTGGGCGGCCTGCTCGATGCTCTCCCACGTCTCCGGCTCCGGAGGGCCGGGCGGCGCCTGGGCCATGCGCTTGCTGACCTCGGGCCCGATATCGACGATGACGAGCTTCTGCACGGCATCGGGCCGCTTGGAGGCGAAGTACATCGCATTGCGCCCGCCCATGGAGAGGCCGACCATCACGAATGATCGGAGGCTGAGCTCGTCCACCACGCCGGTCAGGTCATCGTAGGCCGCGATGGGATGGTAGATGTCCGCGGGATCGCTCTCGCCGTGCCCGCGCTGGTCCATGGCATAGACGTGGAAGTGAGGCTGGAGCGCGATGCTGAGAGTGTCCCAGGCATGGGCATGGCCCGTGAAGCCGTGCAGGAGCAGGAGCGGCGTGCGGCCCTCGCCGCCCCAGTCGAGAACGTGGAGCCGCAGATCGTTGACCGTGATGTAGCGGTCGATGGGGCGCAAGAGATTCATGGAAGCCTCCCGTGGATCATGCGTGCCATTCGCGCGGACCGTCGTCGGTGAAGCCGCACTGCTCGCATGGGCTGAAGTAGTGCATGGCCGGCGGCATGGCCACGGCAAGGCGAAGCGAAAGATCCTGGCCGACATTGCGGATGTGGTGCACGGTCCCTCGCGGCACCCACACGATGTCGTCCTTCTGGCCCTGCACGACGACACCGCCCGTCAGCTCCCACTCGAGAGTTCCCGCGAGCACCACCCACCATTCGTCGAACTCGCGATGCCAGTGGGGGCGATTGCCGCCGCCGGGCGCGCTCGCGATCAGGGTGACGAGGTTGCGCTCGTCGGCGATGATCCGCTTCGCCCACGGAGCGGGCCCCATCTTCGCGACCAGATCCGCCACGCGCGTGTGGAGCACGTTGGGCCAGGTCGAGTTGGCAGCGCTGGGCGGGCTCGGCCCGTCCGCCAGATGGCTAATTGAGATGGAGAATGGTGTTTCTGTAGTAGGCATCGATCCTCCTCTGAACTAGGACTGCCCCCTCACCCTGCCCTCTCCCCAGAGGGGAGAGGGATATGAGGAAGGAATCACGTTGAATCCCCTCTCCCCCAATGGGGGAGAACTTCTGGACCAGGACTACCCCTCACCCTGCCCTCTCCCCAGAGGGGAGAGGGATGTTTCAAGTAGGACACCTCTCTCCAAGGAGGGAGAGGATCTGTCGAATTGAAACCCTCTCCCCCAGTGGGGGAGAGGGCAGGGTGAGGGGGTCGGGACCCTCTCCGCCCCGAAGTATAGCCGGCCGCTATGCTCTCTTTCGCGAAGCCTTCGCGGGCCGGGATTTCGCGACGGCGGCGCCCTTGCCGCTCGCGTGCCAGCGCGCCACCTCCTCGCACGTGGTGAACCACACGCCGCGGGAGCGGCGCATGAAGGCCACGAGGTCCGCGAGGAGGGCGATCCGCGAGGCGCGCCCGCTCACGAAGGGATGGCAGGTCAGGACGAAGCAGCCGTTCTCCGCGTGCATCGCGGCGAACTCCTTGCTCCACATCTGCAGCACCCGGCCCGGGTCGGCGATGGCATTCGTGGACCCGTACACATGGCGGAAGAGCGGCGCGTCGTCCAGCAGCCACTGCACCGGCACCTCGACGAGCGGCCCGTCCTCGCTGTCGATCTCGTAGGGGATGTCATTGCCCATGAGCGAGGTGTCGTAGAGAAAGCCGTGACGCTTCAGGATGCCCGGGGTCCAGACATTCACGTCCCATGATGGCGAGCGGTAGCCGGCCGGCTTGACGCCGAGCTGATCGCGCAGGATGGCGAGCTGCTCCTGCATGATCCGCTCTTCCTGCGTGGCGTCGAGGAAGCCCACGGCCTCGTGGACATTCCCATGGGCGCCCACCTCGTGCCCCGCGTCGCGGATCCGCTTGGACGGGGCGAGGTGATTCTCGACCGTCCAGCCAGGAATAAAGAAGCTGGCGCGGAGCTTCAGCTTGTCGAGCAGGGCGAGAATCCGGTCCACCCCGACCCGGGGCCCGAAGCGACGCTCCTCGAGGTCGCCCAGGCTCCGCTTGGCCTTTTCCGGCTCGCGGAAGAGAAATCCCGACTCGGCGTCGAAGTCGAAGGACAGCACCACCGCGGATTGCTTGCCGTCCGGCCACCGATAGCGCATGCGGGCCTCCTTGGCGAGGGTGAGCGCCGGATCCTACCGCGAAGCTGGCCACCTCATCCCGAGACCCAGCCGCCGCTCGGGTGGAGTATCTGACCCGTGAGATAGCCGGCCTCGTCGGCGGCTAGAACCACCGCGCAGTAGGCGACATCCTCCACGCTGCCGAAGCGGCGCAGCGGCAGCTCGGCCAGCCGTCGCGACCGGTACTCCGGCGTCATGACGTCCTTGCTCATGTCGGTCTCGATCCCGCCGGGGGCGATGGCATTCACGGTGATCCCGTGGGCTCCCACCTCCGAGGCAAGGGCACGGGTGAGCGCCTCGATGGCGCCCTTGGTCGCGGCGTAGGCCGCGAAGCCGCCACCGCCGACCGCGCGCTGGGCGAGCTGCGTGGACAGATTGATGATGCGCCCGTAGCCGTTCTCGATCATCGACGGCAGTGCGTGACTCGTGCACAGAATGGTGCCGGTGACGTTGATGTCGAACATGCGCTGGTACGCGTCCACGGGCACCTGGAGGAGCGCGCCCCGCACCATGATGCCGGCGTTGTTGACGAGGATATCCAGGCGGCCGAATCGATCGAGCGTCGACTTGACGAGAGAGCGCGCATCGTCGTCGCGCGCCACGTCGCCCTGGAGGGCGATGGCCTCGGCGCCCAGCCGGCCGGCTTCCGCGACAGCCTCGTCGGCCTCCCGCCGGCTCGCCAGGTAGTTCACGGCCACCCGCGCCCCTTCGCGGGCGAAGGCCAGCGCGATGGCCCGCCCGAAGCCGCGGCTGGCGCCCGTGACGAGCGCGACGCGGCCGGCTAGCCGTCCCCCGCCCGTCACCGTGCCGCGCCGCTCGGGCCCTGCTCGAGCCAGAACCGCGCGAGCTCGACGGGGCGGGGCCACCACACGTCCTTCTTGCCGACGATTCTCTGGATGAGGCGCTCGACCATGCGCATGCGCGAGGGCCGGCCCACCACCTGGGGATGGCCGAGCCAGTTGAAGAAGCCGCCTTCCGCGTACATGCCCTCGAACTCCTCGGACCAGATCTCCCAGACGTCTTCCTGGCTCCAGATACCATTGCCCACCGGCGGCACCGAGCTGAACAGGAAGAAGGGCGCGTCGTTGTTGCACCAGGCGGTGGGAAACTCCACGAGCGGGCCGTGGGGCGTCTCGTGACAGTACGGCAGGTCCGTATCGAGGGCATTGCTGTGATAGACGAACCCGTGCTTCTTGAGCAGGTCCATGGTGTGCCGGCTCGGATCGGCGGAGGGCGCCCGCGCCCCGAGCGGCTTGGCGCCCAGGATCTTCTTGAAGATGTCCAGGCTCTTGACGAGCAGCTCCTCCTCCTCCTCGCGGTCCTTCATGAAGAAGGGCTTCTCGTGCAGGTAGCCGTGGTGCCCCACCTCGTGGCCCCGGCGCACGATGTCCTCGCAGAGCGCCGGATAGCGCTCGACGATCCATCCCGGAATGAAAAAGCAGGTCTTGACCCCGTACCGGTCCAGCAGCTCCAGGATGCGCGGCATGCCGGTCTTGGGACCATAGGCGCCCATCGACATGTGCAGCGGCCGCTCGGCGAGGGCGGGATCGCGGTGGATCCAGGGACTCTCGCCGTCGAGATCGAAGGTCATCATGATGGCGCAGCGGGCGCCCTCGGGCCACTGCACGGGCTGGGTCATGGAGCAGAAGAATAGACCAGAGGAGCGATGACCGCAAACATGGCAACGCGGCGCGCGAGCTACTCGGCGAGTCTGACGGTCACGCGCACGGGATCGGGCAGTCGGGATCGCCCGGCCTCGATCTGCCACGAGCCGATGCGGGTCAGGCCTTCGGCGAACTTGCCATAGCTGGGATTCGGGATCACCGCCTCGATCACCGTGATCTTCTCGCCGCGCTGCCGGCTCACCGTGGTCCCCCCCGCCTTCGCGAGCAAGGCCGCGAGGTCGCGCTCCGCGCCGCTCCGGCTCTTGACTCGAAGTTTCCCGACCACGTCGAGTGACGGGCGCGCGTCACCGGGGGCGGGAGGCGTGGACGCGGACACCGTCCCGACCGGATTGTCCCTTCGCGGAGCCGGGGCGGCGGCGACCTTGTCCTGCTTGGCGCTTCCATTCTTCGCCTTGGGCGACGGCGACTCGCCCCGCTCGGACTTGCCCGCATCCGGCTTCTCGACACGACTCGCACGGGTGTCACGAACCGGCGGGGAGGGAGCGCGACGGGGTGTGACAGACTCCGGGGGCGAGGCTGAGGTCTTCGCCCGCGCGGGGGGAGCAGTGACCCTCGCTGGCATCTCCGGCGTTGGCCGCTCTGGTGCTGGTGGCGCGGGGGGCGGGTGCAGCGCGGGCGGCGCCGGCACTACCGTGACGGGCGCAGTTACTGGAGGAATCTCAGGTCGCGTCGCCGGCTCGGTGGAGGCCATACGCTTCGGGGGCGTGGCGTCGCCGCTCGAAGGAGCGGAAGGCACCCAGCGACGGACCGCAAGATCCAGATCGGCTCGGTACGTGAAGAGTCCGACGGCACCGAGCGAGACCAGGAGCACGGTGGCGGTCAGACGAAGATGTCTGGCCTGGACGGGAAGGAAGATACGTCGGTGGTCCCAGACGAGAATGGCAAGTCCACAGGCCATCAAGAGCATATGGCGGGCGCTCTGGAGCACTCTCCGGGCAATTCCGATCATCTTCCGGCTACCCTCGAGGGCCTTGTGGGCAACCCCGAGCGCCTGCCTCGCAGCCCGGAGCGCCCTCCCGCCGCCATCGAGAGCGGCCTTCCCCACAACCTCGAGTGATCTCCCGATGATATTGAGCGCCGACGGGACACGGCGGAAGATCAGACGGAGTGATGACCCCGCGCGGCGGACCGGGCCAGCAATGTCGATGCGCCGAACGGCCGCGAGGACGTTTGCCGCGCGAGCCACACCGGGACGGGACCGCCAAGGGATCCTTTCCCGGGCGTGCACGCTGCGGCGCGGAGAGGGCTCGTCCCGTGCACGTAGCATCTCGAGCGTCTTACCGATGAGAACCGGTCGGGGTCGCGCGCGCCGGATGACCCGGTTGCGAGGGAAAAGCCGCTGGCGGAGCCGGTCCACCAGATCATTCGGACGCAAGCGGTCGAGCGCCTTGCTGAAGAAGTCGAGCTTGAAATTTGATCGCCACGCGACGGGGTGAGGCCGTTCAGTGAGACGAAGACCCTCGAGCTCTTGCTGACAAGCCGCGCACTCGCGCAGATGCGCTTCCAGCGGGACTCGCTCCGTGAGCCCGATGTGCGCGTCGAGGAGCGCCGAGAATTGCTCGCGAGCGTCCTGGCAGTTCATGACTAGGGGCACCCCCAACCCTCCTACTAGCTGGATGATACTTGAGACGGCCCCCCGGGGAAGCAATCTGAGAAGCCATGCTAGACTCCCTCATCTCCGCCCTTGCTGGGATCGCCCACGAGAGGAGCGCCCGCCGTGCCAAAGAATGTCATCCGCGTAGGCAATGTCGAGATCATGTCGCTGTCGGACGGCATGCTCGAGTTCGATCTCTGTAATTTCTTCCCGACCATTCCCGAGGACAACTGGCAGGGCCATGAGTCCGACCTGACCGAGGAGCACAAGGTCCGCTTCAACCTCGGCTCCTTTCTGATCCGCTCGCAAGGACGGACCATCCTCGTCGACACGGGCCTCGGGCCCAAGCCGGCGGACGCGCCCGATGTCCCGTGGGGTCAGCTCATGCGTGACTTTCAGGACAATGGCGTGCGCCCGGACGAGGTGGACATGGTCGTGCTGACCCACCTCCACCGCGACCACGTCGGCTGGAACCTGATGCCGCAGGGCGAGCGATACGTCCCGACTTTCCCGAATGCGCGCTACTGGATGAGCACGAAGGATTGGGAGGTGTGCCACGAGCCGGAAGTCCAGCCGCAGCGCTTTCCCAATGCCCCCACCTGCGTCTGGCCCCTGGCCGACCTCGGTCTGATCGAGCTGATGGATGGGGAGCACAGCATCACGCCCGAGCTGACCGCGCTGCCCACCCCTGGTCACACGCCGGGGCACATGAGCATCCTGATCACCTCGCAAGGCGAGCGCGCGCTCGTCCTGGGAGACGCCGCCCACAACCCGGTGCAGCTCCACGAGACGGACTGGGTCTCGCGGGCCGACATGGATCCCGAGCTGACGCGCCATACGCGACGGGTCCTCATGGAACGCCTGGAGCGCGAAGAGATCATCGTGGCGGCCGGACACTTCAAGGCGCCCGGCTTCGGCAAGGTGATACGCCTCCAGGGCCGCCGCTACTGGCAAGTCCTCTAGGCTGGCGGATTCGCGAGGCAACGCCACCCTGGTCTACTCAGCCCTCGCCTCAGGGCTTCGCCCTTCAGCTCGAACTGCGGCCCTCTCCCTCTCCGAGGGAGAGGGATCCATTTTCATCCCTCGCCCCCAGAGGGGGAGAGGGCAGGGTGAGGGGGAGGCCAGAATGCGGCACGCGCGCCCATGAAAGGTTCGGTCTGAGATCTTGACGATGACGACGAGACGGGCCGCCCTGGGAAGGATCATCACGTTCTGCCTGGCCGCCGTCGGCTGTCGCGCGGGGGTGGAGGGCTCGCGCGCGAACGAAGGGCGCGATGTGTTGGTGATCGCGGGCGCCCGGATCTATCCCTCCCCCTCCGAGCCGCCGATCTCGAATGGGACGGTGGTCGCCAGCGATGGCCTCATCACCTCGGTGGGCCCTCGCGATCGCGTCCGCGTCCCCGCGCGGGCCACGGTGCTCGACGGCGCCGGGCTCACCGTCACCGCCGGCTTCTGCAATGCGCACGTGCACTTCACGGAAGCCAGGTGGCAGGCCGCCGATTCCGCGTCCGCGCCAGAGCTGACCGCCTCGCTCCGCGCGATGCTGACCCGCTGGGGAGTGGTCCGCGTGGTTGACACCGGCTCGCCGTTCGCCAATACGCTGGCCCTGCGGCGAAGGATCGAGAGCGGGGAGATCGCCGGCCCGCACATCACGCTCGCCAGCGGCAGCTTCGTCCCCGTCGGCGGCAGCCCCTATTACGTGCTGCCCACACGCCTGCCCGAGCTGGCCAACCCCGAACAGGCCAGGCAAGCTGTCGAGGGTCTCCTGGACATCGGAGGCATCGAGGCGGTCAAGCTCTTCACGGGCTCCTGGGCGAGTCGCGAATCCATCGTGGTAATGCCCGTCGATATCGTCCGGGCCGCCGCGGAGGCGGCGCATCGGCGCGGGAAGCTGGTCTTCTCTCACCCCTCCAACAGCGCGGGGGCGCGGGCGGCGCTCGAGGGCAGCGTCGACGTGCTCGCCCACACCTTCCCATCGGGTCCGGACTGGGACCGTACGCTGCCGCGCCGGATGCGCGAGGCCAACATGGCTTTGATACCCACGCTCAAGCTCTGGCCCTGGGAGCTGGGGCGGCTCGGCGTCCCTGCGGCGGGCCTCGAGCGGGTCCAGGGCAATGCCCAGGCCCAGCTCCGCGCCTTCATGGAGGCGGGCGGGCAGCTTCTCTTCGGCACCGATGTCGGCTACATGACCGACTACGATCCCACCGACGAATACCTCTTGCTGGAGCGCGCCGGACTCTCGTTCCCCGATGTTCTGTCAGCTCTGACCACGGCGCCCGCCCGGCGCCTGGCCACGGAACGCGGGGCGGGGCTCGTGGCGGTCGGGAGCCCGGCCGATCTCGTCGTGCTCGAGCGAGATCCGGCCACCGATATCCGGGCTCTCGCTGATGTGCGATACACGATCCGGCGGGGACGCGTGATCTACGAGCGAGGGCGATAGGGCCCGCACCCCGCGGCGTGGCCCGCCCCACCGGGCTCGAGCCTGCCACCAATCCCCTCGCCCTCTTCCAGCTCCGCTGATAGACTCCCTGCCAGCCAAAAAGGCGTCTGCCCATGAGGGCGGGAGGGATCGATGAAGCGACAGCTCATCACGCTGCTGGTAGGCATCGTCATAGGAGTGTTGATCATGCTCGGCTGGAACTACAGGTCCCGCGAGGACGTGGGCGCGCAAGCGTACCGGACCTGCTTCAGCCTCCTTCACGCGGCCAACGAAGCGTATCGCCACGTGGGAGAGGTCGACCCTCGCCGCGAATGGGAGCTGCTCGCCGCCTGTCTGTACGCCAAGGCCGGGGTGAGATGATGACACGTCACGCATCAGGATCTCCCCAGGGGACATTCATGAAGACAACGATTGGCATGAAGACAACGCTGGGTATGAAGACAACGCTGGGCCTGGTCGGCACATTGCTGCTGGCTTCCGCTTCCTCCGCGGGCGCCGACGAGGCGGAACACCTCGCCATGGCGCGCGTGCGTCTGACCACGGAGGCTTCCGTGGCCAGAGGCTGCACGCGCATCGGTCAGGTGAGCGACGATTCGGTCAAGGACCTGCGGAGGAAGATCGTGAGGGCGGGGGGCGACGTGGGCGTCCTGTCGTTCAGCACGGACAACATGGAGAATATTCTCGCCCAGGTCTACCGGTGTCCCGCCCCCGGCAGCGCGGCACCAAGGCCGGCCCCGCCCACGGCCGCCCCTCCCCCGCCACCGCCGCCTCCGCCCAAGCCCCCTCGCTAAGGGGGCTAGGAGTCTGTCCAAGCAGTTCCCCTGCCCTCGCGAGCAGGAGAGTTCCGCTTCGAGCGCCGGCTCTGCCGGCGTCGTTCTCAGATTGCTCGCCTCGGACGGCAGGGCCCCGACCCCGCGACGTCCTGCGGCTCGCACTGCGTCGGGGGGGAGGCTTCGGAAGGGGGCGGAGCCCCCCTCCGAGTTACCTAGCCCTTGAGGCCGCTCACCCGGGTGCCCTCGATGATGCGACGGTTGGCCAGGAGGAAGACGACGAGCAGGGGCAGGGCGCTGAGGGTGGCCCCGGCCATGATGGGGCCGTACGACTCGGAGCTGTAGGCGCCCCGCAGGAGGGCGAGGGCGACGGGCAACGGAAACATCTCGGGCTTGTTCACCGCGATGAGGGGCCAGAGGAAATCGTTCCACGCCGATCGAAACGCGAAGATGGCCAGGGCCCCCAGCGCGGGCTGAGAGAGCGGCAGGAGGATGCGCGTGAAGATGCGCCAGGGACCGGCGCCGTCGATCCGCGCCGCGTCCTCGAGCTCGGCGGGCATGGTCAGGAAGAACTGACGGAGCAGGAATACCCCGAAGGCGAAGGTCATGGCGGCTTCCGGCACGATGAGGCCCTGATAGGTGCTCAGCCATCCGAGGCGCTGGGTCAGGATGTACTGAGGCACCAGCACCACGGCATTGGGGATCATCAGGCTACCCACGAGGACGGCGAAGATCAGATTGCGGCCCCGGAAGCGCATCCGCGCCAGGGGGTAGGCGGCCATGGCGCTCGTGAGGACGACCAGGATCACCGCCCCCACCGAGACGATCGCGCTGTTGAGGAATGCGCGGCCGATCCGCGCCGTCCGCGAGCTGCTGAACAAGACCTCGCCGTAGTGCACGAGGGTGGCGGGCCAGGGAATCCATTCGGGGGGCACCCTGATGATGTTCTCGGTCAGCTTGAGCGAGGTCACGAGGACCCAGACGGCGGGCAGGAGCCACAGGATGGCGCCCGAGACCATCAGCACGCTCAGCCACATCCCGGAGCGTCTGAACGCGGAGGACATCACGACCTGGCCAGGCCCATGGGATCAGTACTGCGTGTGCCCGCGCAGGAGCCGGAACTGAAGCAGGGAGAAGACGAGAATCAGGGCGAAGAGCACCCAGGCCATGGCCGAGGCGGAGCCGAAGTGGAAGAAGTTCTGGAAGGCCGTCTCGTACAGGTGCTGCACCACCGTCCGCGTGGCATCCCCCGGCCCCCCCTGGGTCAGGATGAACACCTGCCCGAAGATCTGGAACGAGCCGATGACGTGGGTGACGAAGACGAAGAGGAAGACCGGACGGAGCAGCGGCAGCGTGATGGCCCAGAAGGCCCGCCCCCCACCCGCGCCGTCGAGGGCCGCGGCCTCGTAGAGCTCGCGGGGTATGTCTTGAAGTCCGGCCAGGTAGATCACGAGGTAGTAGCCCGTCACCCACCAGACCGACGTCACGATGATGGCCCACATGGCGGTGGTGGGATCCGCCAGCCAGGAGCGGACGGGGAGCCCGAGCGCCTTCAGGTAGTAGTTGAAGGGCCCTACCACCGGATCGAGGAGCCAGAGCCAGGTGAGCCCCACCGTGACCACGGACAGGGTGAAGGGAAAGAAGAACGCGCTCCGGAGAAATGTTCGAAGGGCGACCCCGCGGTTGAGCGCGACGGCGAGCAGGAGCGGAATGGCCAGGATGGGCAGCGTGCTCGCCATGGCGTAGAACGCGGTATTCACGAGGCTCACGTGGAAGCGCGTGTCCTCGAGGAGCTTGTCGTAGTTCGCGAGCCCGACGAACGCGTATTGCGCGCGGCCGAGCCGGGCATTCGTGAAGGAAAGGCGCAGGCCGTCGAGCAGCGGGTACACGCGGAAGGCCACGAACAGGGCGAGCCCCGGCGCCAGGAACAAATACGGGGTCAGCGCGCCCCTGCGGAGCCACGGACGCCGTCGCGAGCTCACACGTCTCCCCTTACCTCGGCCACGCGTGAAGACCGCGCCACCCTGGTCTACTCAGCCCTCGCCTCAGGGCTTCGCCCTTCGGCTCGAACTGCGGAGCCATTTTGAATCCCTCGCCCCCGGAAGTTGCCCCCTCACCCTGCCCTCTCCCCCGATGGGGGAGAGGGATCAAAGAGTCCTCTCCTCATCCCTCGCCCCTGCAGGGGGAGAAGATCAAACAGTCCTCTCCTCATATCCCTCGCCCCCGCAGGGGGAGAGGGCAGGGTGAGGGGGATCTCCGGAACGCCGGACAGGCGCTGGTGAATCGTCCAGGCTAATCGGGTAAAGCGTTGATCTGACGGGTCAGATCCTGCATGGCCGCGGCCGCCGGCTTCTGGCCGATGTAGACGCTCTCGATCACGGGACGCGTGAGGTTCTCGGCGGCCACCCACTTCGGAGTCGGCTGTCCGCCCTGCCAGTTCGGCGCCTGGGCCAGCAGGGTGCGGAGGACCGGATCACCCGTGATGCGTGGGTCCGAATGCGGCTTCCGCAGGGCCGAGACCTGGCCGGCCTTGAGCGTCCACTCCGCCACGTGATCGCTGATCCAGCGCATGTACGCCCACGCCGCCTCGCGCTTGGCCGCATCGACCGCCGTGGGTTTGGGGAACGTGAACTGGTGGGGCATCGACCAGACCACCGGCTGCTTGAAGAGTCTGGGCACCGGACTGACCGCGAAGTCGACCTTGGCCTCGCGAAGACCGGTGAAGTTCCACGAGCCGGCGATCCAGATGCCGAGCTTGCCCGCGATGAAGGCGTCCCGACAACTGGCATTGGCGGGCAGCGCGATCTTGTGCTGGGCATGGATGGCGCCCCAGAACTCGGCGACCTCGATGGCCGCCGGCTCCGCCAGCGCCGAGCGCTTGAGATCGGACGCGTAGACATTGGCGCCGTTCTGCCAGAGGAGGTTCTGGAAGCCCCACGTGTACTTCCCCGGGTTCACGGTGCCGATGGAGAACCCGAAGGTGTCGCCCTTGGTGATCTGCTTGGCCATGGCCAGGAGCTCGACGCGGCTCGCGGGGATCTTCGGTTTGCCGTCGGAACCCACGAGCCCAGCATCGCGCATGACCTTGACGTTGAGGTAGAGAAGATGCTGGGGGACGTCGAGAGGCAGCGCGTAGCGCTTGCCCTGGTAGAGGCCGCCCTGCCACGTCGAGGGAAGGTAGTCCTCGCCACGGAATCCCTTGGTGGTGGCCCTCGCCTCGTCGATCGCTTCCAGCACGCTGTCGCTGGCGAAATGCGGGACCTCGATGGTGTGGATCAAGGCGAGGTCGGGACCCTGGCCGGAGGGGACCGCCACCTGGAGCTTGGCGTAGAGATCCGCCCACGGGATGCGCTGCTGCTCGATGCGAATGCCCGTGTCGCGGGTGAACTGGTCGTTCAGCTCGTCCATGACCTTGCCATCGGCGCCCGTGAGCCCGTTCCAGTAGCTGATGGTCGGCTTCGCCTGGGCGGAGGCGCGGTGCGTGATCACGGGAAGCGAGGCGGTGGCGCCGGCGGCGGCACGAAGGAATGCGCGACGGTCGACCTTGCTCAGGGCCCGGTCCATGGCTCCTCCTCTCTGAGGAACGGTGCGCGCTTCACGATCACGGCGCACCGTGGAACACGACAGCGGCGCCTCCGATCGAGGCCGCTGCGACTATAGCCAGCGTCTCCATCCCCGTCAACTTGGTCCACTGAGGTCACGGCGCGCGGGCCACTTCTCGCTCTCATCCCTCTCCCCCACCGGGGGAGAGGGCCGCAGTTCGAGCTGAGCGGCGAAGCCGCGAGGCGAGGGCTGAGTAGATGAGGGGGCGCGCGATGACAAGGCGCGTTCACGATCACTCTGAGCTAGACTGCGGCGGCGGAAGGATTCGAGCTTCGAGAGGAGTGTCATGGCGCGGATCGGCATCGACCTGAATCGTCGCCTGGGCAGCGTGGACCGCCGCATCTTTGGAAACTTCATCGAGCATCTCGGCCGCTGCATCTACGGCGGCATCTTCGAAGAGGGCTCTTCGCTGAGCGACGAGCGCGGCTACCGCCGCGACGTGCTGGAGGCCGTCCGCCCCCTCCGGGTGCCCGTGCTCCGCTGGCCCGGCGGCAACTTCGTCAGCGGCTATCACTGGCTCGACGGCGTGGGGCCCGTCCACGACCGCCCGCGCCGGTCGGAGCTCGCCTGGTACGCCGAAGAGTCCAACCGCTTTGGCACCAACGAGTTCATCGAGTACTGCCGGCGCATCGGGGCCGAGCCCTATATCTGCGTCAACATGGGCACGGGCACCATGGACGAGGCGCAAGCCTGGGTCGAGTACTGCAATGGCGCGGGCCATACCTCCTGGGCGAACCTGCGGCGCCAGCACGGACACCCCGAGCCTCACCGCGTCCGCTACTGGGGCCTCGGCAACGAGATGTACGGCGGCTGGCAGATCGGGAGCCTCAGCGCCCAGGACTACGTCAAGAAGGCCCGCGCCTTCGCGCTGGTCATGAAACGCACGGATCCCACCATCGAGCTCATCGGGTGCGGGCACAATGGCTGGAGCGACTGGGACACCGTGGTGCTCGAGGGTCTGGCCCCCGTGGTGGACTATCACAGCATTCACCTCTACACGGGCCAGCCCGATCACTATGCGAACGTCTTCCAGTCCCATCAGGCCGAGCGGGCCATCCGCATCTGCTCGGCCCTGATCGAGCAGGTCCGCCTGACCCAGCGGATCGCCCACCCGATTCACATCGCCTTCGACGAGTGGAACGTGTGGTATCGCACCCGCAGTCACGAGGATCGCGTCGGCGGAGTGGAGGAGCGCTACAACCTCTCCGACGCGCTTGCCATCGCCACCTACCTGAACGGCTTCATCCGCCACTGCCGCACGGTGCGCCTGGCAAACTTCGCCCAGCTCGTGAACGCCATCGCGCCCATCTTCACGAATCCGCAGGGCCTCTTCCTGCAGACCATCTACCATCCCCTGCGCCTCTACGCGGAGCACACCCTCGGCACCGCCCTCGACGTTCAGGTTGACGGTCCCACCTACGACCTGCCATCCGATATGGAGCGGGAGGGAGTCGGTCGGGTGCACCACGTGGCCGACCTCGGCCCCTTCTCGCTCCTGGACGCCTCGGCGACCTGCGATCCCGCCACCGGCCAGCTCACCCTCGCCGTGGTGAACCGCGATCGGGAGCGCGGCCACGCGGCCACCATCGATCTTGGCGCGGCCGCGGTCACCGGCGGTCTCGAGGTCTCGGAAGTGAGCGGCCCGGACGTCGACGCCACGAACTCCTTCACGGAGCCCGATACGGTCCGCGTCCACCCGCGTCGCGTCGAGGCCGCCGGCGCCACCATCGAGCACGACTTCCCGGCGCATTCGGTCAGCGTCCTGCGCCTGCGTCTCCGCTGACCAGCGGCGTGGTCCCTCGGACCATGCCGCGCCGCCGGTGATTCTCGCGACTCAGAACGTGAGGGGGTCGGTCAGGCGGGCCCAGCGGCCGCCCTTGACCACGGCCAGGAACGACGAGTTGGCGCCCTGGCGCTTGTTGGGACCGAAGCTCACCTTCGGCCCGTTGAAGATGTCGCGATAGTCCTTGATCGACTCCAATCCCTTGACGAAGTTGTCGAGGGTCAGGTCGGCGCCCGACTTCCCGATCGCCGTCACCGTCAAGTCCGCGGCCACGTGGCCGTAGACCGCGCCGATGTTCGGCTCGACCTTGAAGCGCTCCTTGTAGCGGTCGAACCAGGCCTGGGCCACGGGGCTCAGGGTGTCCCGGTACGGCATGTCCGTGAGACCCATGGCGTAGAGGCCCTCCGTCACCCCGCCCTGGGCGGCGGCGACAAAGAGATCATAGGTGGCCGCGGAGCCCAGGAAGTCCACGTCGGTCCAGCCGATCTTGCGCGCCGTCGCGTACGGCACGATCGAATCGCGCACGATGGTCCCGAGCACCACGAGGTCGCAGCCCGCCGCCTTGAGCTTGGTGATCTGCGCCGTGAAGTCCTGGTCCGTCGGCTTGTGCGAGACCGTCTCCGCGAGCTTGATCTTCATCCTGTCGACCTGGGCCTGCACACCGTCCAGGACTTCCTTCCCGAAGTCGGTGTCCTGGTACATCGCGCAGACCGCCTTCTTCCCCTTCTTCGTGACGAAGTAGTTGATCCCCGCGCGCACCTGGTCCACATAGGTGGCAGCCCCGTAGAACTTCAGCTTGTGGAAAGGCTCGAACATCGAGCGCGCGGCCGACAGCGGGAACAGGTTCGGCACTCCGGCCTCGAGCTGGTCCTTGAAGAGCGCGTTGTTCATGGGCGTCCCCAGCCCGGCCACCATGGCGAAGATGCGGTCACGGTTGATCAGCTTCGCTCCCGCCTGCACCGCCCGCGGCACCTGGTACTGTGTGTCCTCGACCACCAGCTTGATCTTGCGGCCGTGGATGCCGCCCAACTCGTTGGCCTCGTCGAAGCGCATCTTGACCGCGTTCGATGAGGACGCGCCGTAGGTCGCGGCCGGTCCCGACAGGTCCGTGTGCATGCCGAGAACGATCTCGGTCTTGGTGACGCCCCGCGTCTCCTTCTGCGCCATGGCCACGCCGGCCAGCGCCACCGCGCCGGCCAGGGCCACCGCGCCGACCAGCACTCCCACACCCAGCAGCTTCCTCATGTCCTGCTCCTTTCGTGGTTGCCCATCCGCCATCCGGCGGCCGTCAAGTCCCCGCGTACATTCCGTCGATGATCCCTTTGTATTTCAGGTTGACGAATGACCGCTTCAGCTTCATGGTGGGCGTCAGCTCTTCGTCCTCGGCGGTGAGGATCTCCTCGATGAGGCAGAACTTCTTGATGGTCTCCACCCGCGCGAGCTGCCGGTTCACCCGCTCGATCTCGCCCCAGATCAGGTCCTGGATCTCCTTGGCGCGACACAGGGAGGCGAAATTCGTGAAGGGCACGTTCCGCTCCTGGGCGAACTGGGCCACCGTCTCGTGGTCGATCATGATCAGACAGGACAGGAACTTGCGCCGGTCGCCGATGACCACCGCGTCCGAGATGTACGGGGAGAACTTGAGCTGGTTCTCGATCTCGGAGGGCGTGACGTTCTTCCCCCCCGCCGTGATGATGATGTCCTTCATCCGGTCGGTGATCTTGACGAACCCCTCCTCGTCCACGACCCCCACATCGCCCGTATGCAGCCACCCGTCGACGATCGTCTCCGCGGTCTTCTGGGGGTTCTTGTAGTACCCGAGAAACACGTGCGGCCCTTTCAAGAGGATCTCACCTTCCCGGGAGAGCATGAGCTCGGTGTCCGGCCGGGTCAGCCCGACCGTACCGAGCTTGATCCGGGTGGCGGGCATGGCGGTGGCGAGCCCGCAATTCTCCGTCTGGCCGTAGACCTCCCGCATGTCGATGCCGAGGGCCAGGTACCACTTGATCAGCTCGGGGGCGATGGGCGCGGCGCCCGTGGCCGCCCCCCGGGCCCGGTGCAGCCCCAGGGAGCGCTTGATGTTGTCGAGCACCAGGAGGTCCGCCGCGCCGTAGAGCAGCCGGAGCCAGGCCGTGGGCTTCCCGCCCGCGATCCTCCGCTCGGCCACCCGCATGCCGATTCTCATGGCCCACGCGTAGGCGATCTTGCCCGGCCACGTCGCCTCGCGCATGCGCAGGGCCACCGCGGAGTAGAACTTCTCCCAGATCCTCGGCACCGCGAAGAAGATCGCGGGCGCCACCTCCCGGATGTTCTCGGGCACCGTGTCGATGCTCTCGGCAAAGTTGACGGTGGCCCCGGAGCGCAGCGGATAGAACACGCTGAACGTCCGTTCCGCGATGTGGGCGAGGGGCAGAAAAGAGAGCTGCTGGTCGCCCTCGCGCGGCTCGCTGATGAAGTCGGAGTAGCCGAGCTGGAACAGGATGTTCCGGTGGCTCAGCATGGCCCCCTTGGGGGGGCCGGTGGTGCCGGAGGTGTACACGAGGATGGCGAGGTCCTCCGGCTTCGCGATCTCGACCATGGGCGCGAAGGCCCCGGGATGCTCGCGCTCGTAGCGCGCCCCCAGGGCCAGCAATGCCTCGAAGGGCATCACCTGGTCGTCAGCGAAGCCGTGCAGCCCTTCCATGTCGTACACGACGATCTTGACGAGCTGCGGGCAGCGCGCGCGGACCTCCAGGATCTTGTCGAGCTGCTCCTCGTTCTCCGCGAAGAAGAAGCGCGTGCCGCTGTCGTTGACGATGTACTCGATCTGCTTCGCGGAGTCGGTCGTATAGATGCCGTTGGTGACGCCGCCCACCGACATGGTGCCGAGATCCGTGTAGAGCCACTCCGGACAGTTTTCGGCGACCACCGACACGACGTCTTTCGGCCGGAGGCCGAGGGCTACGAGCCCGAGCCCGACCTGTCTCGCTCTCTCCCCGTACTCACGCCAGGTGATGGAGCGCCAGATGCCGAGATGCTTCTCGCGCATGGCGACCCTGTCGCCCCGGTCTCCGACCACGTGCTGGAACAGCCTGGGCAGGGTGGCCTGGCCGAAGATGGTCCACACCCGTTGCTCCGGCCTGGTCAGCCGTGGCTCGATGGCGACCGGCCGGGCATCGTCCTTCGCGAGGTCCGGCCTCAGCGCCACGTTTTCTTCCTCTTCCAGCGGCGCGTACCCCGGACGCTGCTTTCCTTGATACCCAGATAGAACTCCTTGATGTCGTCCTTCTCGAGCAGCCGGGCGCAGGTGTCCTCCATGACGATGCGACCCACCTCCAGGACATAGCCATAGTCGGCGACGTGCAGGGCCATGTTGGCGTTCTGCTCCACGAGAAGGACGGTCACCCCCTGCTCGCGGTTGATCCGGAGGATTATATCGAAGATCTCCTTCACCAACTTGGGCGAGAGGCCCAGGGACGGCTCGTCGAGCAGCATCATCTTCGGCCGCGCCATCAGGGCCCGGCTGATCGACAGCATCTGCTGCTCCCCGCCCGAGAGCCGGCCCGCGGGCTGATGAGCACGCGCTCTCAAGAACGGAAAGTAGTCGTACACCATGCCCAGGTCCTTGACGATCCCCTCGCCGTCGTTCCGGATATAGGCGCCCATCTTCAGATTTTCCTGGACGGTGAGGAGGGGAAAAACCTCGCGCCCCTCCGGCACATGGCTGAGCCCGAGCCGCGCCACCTTGTCGGGGTCCATTCCCTGGATCTCTCGTCCCTCGAGGGTCACCGTCCCCTTCTGGGGATCCATGACTCCCGACACGGTCTTCAGAATTGTCGTCTTGCCGGCGCCGTTGGCGCCGAGGATGGTCACGATGCTCCCCCGGGGCACCGCGAAGCTCACCCCCCGGATGGCCATGATCGGCCCGTAGTACGTCTCGACGTTGCTGACGGTGAGGAGGGCGTCGGCCATCTCTCAGCCCCCGAGATAAGCCTTGATGACTTCGGGGTGGCTCTGGACCTCGCGCGCCGTGCCCAGGGCGATGGGCCGGCCGTAGTTCAAGGCGAGCACGCGCTCGGACACCGCGCTCACCAGGCTCATGTCGTGCTCGACCATGAGCACGGTAATCCCGAGCAGGCTCCTGATGTCCTGGATCCAGAAGGCCATGCTCTCCGTCTCCTCGACGCTGAGCCCGGACGAGGGCTCATCGAGGAGCAGGAGCTTGGGCTCCACGCAGAGCGCGCGCGCCATCTCTACCACCTTGCGGACCCCATAGGACAGGTTGATGATCAGGCTGTCCCGATAGGGCTGCAGATCGAGAAAATCGATCACCTTCTCCGCCGCCTCCCGGTGCTCGATCTCCAGCCTCCGCACCCTGGGCAGGAAGAGGAGCTCCTCGAGGAGGCGCGAGCCCTTGTGGGCGTGGCGGCCGAGGAGCAGGTTCTGGAGCACGGTGGCGTGCTCGAACAGCTCGATGTTCTGGAACGTCCGGGCGATGCCGCGCCGGGCGATCTCGTGGGGGGCTACGCGGGTGATGTCCTCTCCGCAGAAGGTCAGCCGGCCCTCGCTCGGGTCATAGATCCGCGAGACCAGGTTGAAGATGGTGGTCTTGCCGGCGCCGTTGGGGCCGATGATGGTGAACACCTCGCCGGGCTCCACCTCGAAGCTCACCCCGTCCACGGCGCGAATCCCGCCGAAGTTGATGGCCAGCCCCTCGGCCTTGAAGAAGGTCATCGCAGACGCTCCGATCTCATGTACGACTTCTGCCGCCGGAAGGTCGCGTGCTTGTAGAGGGGGAAGGTCGAGAAGAAGATCTTGATCTTCATCCAGCGGCCGTAGATGCCCAGGGGCTCGAAGAGGATGAAGAGCACGAGGATCAGCCCGAAGATCCCGGGCTCCAGGCCGGGCTGCTTGACGAACCGGTCCACCGCGGAGAAGACGGCGCTGCTCGCGTCCTTGCCGAAGACGGCGAAGAGCTGGCTCACCCACACCGGCACGGCATCCCGCGCCTGGGAGATGGCCACGGGCAGCATGGCCACGAAGATGGCCCCGAAGACGGCCCCGTGCAGGCTGCCCAGGCCGCCCACCACGACCATCAACAGGAACTGGATCGAGAGCAGCACGCTGAAGATATCGGGGGCGAGGAAGGCGATCTTGTGGGCGAAGAGCGCGCCGGCCAGACCCATGACGGCCGCGGAGTAGGCGAAGGCCATGGTCTTGTACGCGGCGAGGTTGACGCCCATTGACTGCGCGGCGACCTCGCTGTCCCGGATGGCCACCCACGCCCGCCCGGTGGCCGACCGGAGCAGGTTGCCCGTGAGCCAGAGGGCGCCGATCAAGAGCGCCAGGCAGAGGAAGTAGAAGCTCAGGTCGCTCCCCAGGGGCAGGCCGAAGAGGACCACCTTCTGCACCGGCTTGCCCTTGAGCCCATGGGTGACGCGCTCCCACCGTGTGAACACTTCCTGGATGATGAGGGCGAAGGCGAGGGTGGCGATGGCGAGGTAGACACCGGTCATGCGCAGCGCGGGCAGACCCACGAGCACCCCGGCCGCCGCCGTCACTGTCACCGCCAGGGCCACCGAGACGATCCAGGGCATCCCGAGATCCTGCGACAGGTACACGTGGGCGTAGGCTCCGATACCGAGAAAGGCGGCGTGGCCCAAGCTGACGAGGCCGGTGTAGCCGGTGAGCACCATGAGGGAGAGACCGCAGAGTCCGTAGATGAAGACGAGGCTCAGATCGCCCACGTACTCGGGGACGAGGCGCGGAAGCACGAGCAGGGCGACGAAGAGGGCGATATACCAGTTCCGCTGGACGCCGTCTCGGAAGAGGGCCAGGTCCTGGCCGTAGGAGGTCTTGAACAGGAACCGCATGCCGGGTCAGACCTTCTTCCGGCCCACGCTGCCGAACATTCCCTGGGGCCGCACGGCCAGCACGACGAGCAGGACGACGTAGGCGGCGACATCCTTGAAGCCCTGCGGCAGATAGGTGCCGCTGAACAGCTCGATGAGTCCGATGGTCAGGCCTCCCACGAGCGCTCCGGGAATCGACCCGAATCCGCCGAGCACGGCGGCCGCGAACGCTTTGAGCCCGATGAATCCGAGATTGGTGTCGATGAGGGAGACGGGGGCGAGCAGGACCCCAGCCACCGCGGCCACCGCCGCGGAGATCGCCCAGATGAGCGAGAACATTCGCTTGACGGGAATGCCCATGTAGTAGGCGGCGAGCTGGTTCTGGGAGGTGGCCTGCATGGCCACCCCGACCTTCGTGTAGGTGAAGAAGACGTACAGCACCGCGCAGAGGAGGACGGTGCCCACGATGATGGAGACGTACTCGTGGCTGACGCTCACATTGCCCAGCCGGGTCGCCCGCGCGCTGAACGGGGTGGGGAGGGTGTAGATCTCCGATCCCCAGGTGATCGACGCGAAGCTCCGGAACGTCGCGGCGAGGCCGATGGTGAGCATGACCACGGCGAACTGCGGCTGGCCGATGACCCGGCGGAGCACGGTGGCATCCAGCACGGCGCCAAAGAGTGCCACCGCCCCGATGGCGAGGGCGAAGGCCGGCCAGTAGCCGACCCCGTACCACACCACGAACATGTAGCAGGTGAAGGCGCCCAGCATCATGAAGTCGCCCTGGGCGAAGTTCACCAGCTCGGTGGTCTTGTAGATGAGGACGAAGCCGAGGGCGACCAGGCCGTAGATGCAGCCGACGGCGAGGCCATTCAAGGCCAGCTGCAGAATGATCTCCAGGGTCGCCCTTCCCCCGCGCCGGCCGTCATGCTCGGCGCGTTTTCCGAGTCTTGCTTCGCGCCGAATGTTAGCAGATCGCCGATTCTTCCACCATGATGGCCTCGGCGGCCCCTGGCCGTCGCGAGACGAGCGCTGAGTCGATCCGCAGGCGAGACGTAGTCTCTCTACGTTGAGCCTGCAGTCGAGGGCGCCAACGAAGCAGATGGGCCTTTTTCAGCCGCCTGCGAGCGAAAGATCTACGCTTTGGGGCGCGGGAAGACGAAACGTTGCTCCGCTGCGTCTTTGGGCCAGACCACCTTGGGCTTCTGGCCCAGGATCTGGAGCATGGCCGTGCTGGCATTCGGGTTGTCGCCCGTCTCGTTGAAGACCACGGGCCCCGTCGACACGGTCACCCCGCCGCCGAAGCTGGTCTTCTTGATGGCGGCCACCACGGCGTCGGGATCGGTGGTGGCCGCGCGCTCGAGAACATCCGCGATCACGAGCACGCCCTCGTACGAATAGGCGGCGCTGGCGTCGAAGTTCCGCCCCCCGGACCGTTTCAGGTACTCGGGGGCGATCCGCTGGGTGGCGGGGAGCCGGTAGTTCGCGTACACCGTGCAGTCCATGACGTACTCGATCCGCTCCTTGAGCTGCTGGATCTGCCTCGTCTCGTACAAGCCGGGCGCGCCCGGGCTGATGATGCCCATCACGTCCACCCTCTGCTTGGCGAGCTCATCGAGCAGCAGGATGGCCGTGGCCGGACGCGTCACCGGCGCGATGATGTCGGGCTTGGTCGCCCGGGCTCGCGAGACCTCCGTGGCGAGGTCGACGGCGTTTTCCGGGTACGGGATCACGTCGACGATGTCGAACCCCGGGCTGGCGGCCTTGTGCGCCACCTGGAAGCTCTCCGTCTGCGTCTTGCCGAAGAGGTCATTGGAGTACAGGACCACCACGCGCTTGGGGCTGACGCCCGCCTCGCGGAAGATCTCCGTCATGTAGCGGACGGCATTGCGCCCGAAGATGACGCTGCCCGGGAAGATGCGGTACACGTACTGCAGCTTCTGCTGGCCCTCCCGCACGGACTTGGCGATATTGGCGGTGGGCGCGTCGGCGGCCGTGATGTCGATCACGTAGGGCACCCGCCGTTGCTGCGCCAGGGCGGCGATCGAGGCGACGTGCGCGGAGTGAAACCCGCCCGTCAAGAGCTGGGCGCCGGCGTTGATGAGCCGCTCCGCTTCCGAGCGGGCGACATCGGGCTTGGTCTCGCTGTCCGCGTGCAGCAGCTCGAGACGGGCGCCTCCCATCGACTTGATCCCGCCCGCGGCATTGATGGCCTCCGCGGCCATCTGCGCGCCGAGCTTGGAGTCCTGCCCCACCTCGGCCATGGGGCCCGAGACCGGGCTGACCATGCCGACCTTGATCGTCCGCGGCTGGGCGCGGAGCAGAGTCGGGAAAGCGGTGACGCCGACGGAGGACACCGTGGCCCCGCGAAGAAATGCGCGCCGGCTCACCCGCGGTGCGGCCATCACGTCGCTCCTGGAGTCGCTCGGGCTCCTACGCTTTGCGCGTATCTCAGGCCCGGCTGGCCGCTGACGGGGCTGCCTCGCCGAAGACGGGATTGTCCGTCCGGTCCACGAGCGACTCGGCTCCCTCCGTGGGAAGCTGCTCCGAGTAGTTCTGGGCGGCGTCGATGTCCTTCTCCCACACTTCGCGCGGCAGCTCGTACAGCACTTCGATGCCGTGCCCGTCCGGATCGGAGATGTACACGCTGTGGGTCATGCCGTGGTTGGTGCGCCGGTGAAACGGCACTCCCTTGCTCTGGAGGAACGCGACCTGCTTGAGCCAGGACTCGCGGTCCGGCCAGGCAATGGCCACGTGGTTGATCCCGGTCCGGCCGGGCATGAGGTCCCACTTCTCGCGGTCCCCGCCGTTGGCCTCGGGCTCCTGGACTTCGGCCAGGGCGAGGTCGTGATGCGTCACGTGCCCTTGCGCGTCGAGGCCGCTGTAGAAGCGCATCTTCGGCCGCTTGCGTCCCGGGATGGGCTTGAGCTCGGCCACGCACCGGAAGCCGATGATCTCGGTCCAGAACCGATGCGAGGCTTCCAGGTTCCGCACGTTGAGGACGAGGTGATTGATGCCGCGCGGCGCTTGGGCCTGCCCTGAGGCTGCTGACGTGTCTTCCTTGGACATTGGTGTCCCTCCGTTACTCGACTGCTCCATGGCAACTCCGCCTCGCCGTCTGCATCCGCGCGGCTGAAGCAGCCATCAGTCTAACCCGATTCGCTCCCGTCCGGCTCACTTCATGGGTGATGCGGGGGCCGGGTTCAGGATGACCGAGCGCATCTCGATGAGGAGCGGCGCAGACTTGCCGAGGAAGGTCTGCCACTCGGGATCCTGCATCACCTGCCCGCGCACGGAGGCCCGATGGTTCAGGTCGCGATACGCCCACATGTGCACGACCTCGTTGAGCTGCCCCGCTTCCGTCTGCCAGACGCCCACGTTCGTGGAGTATTTCTCCCGTACCGGCATGATGGCCTTGAAGTGGCCCAGCCACTCCCCCGCCTTCCCGACGTGCGCGCGATACCAGCGGAGCTCGTAGAGATGGCCGGGCTCCACGGGCGGCTTGAAGGGAAGCTGCACGGACAGGATCTTGTTCTCCTGGGCCTGAATCATCGGGCGGATCTGCGGGACATAGCTCTTGGTCCACTCCTCGTTCTTGGCCAGCTCACCCCGCAGCCGGTCCCGCTCGTCGAGGCTCGGATAGTTCCAGAGATGGACGAACTGGTTGAGGAGACCGAACTCGCTCGTCCACGAGCCCTCGAGCTTCCCGTACTTGTCGCCCCGGACCTTCCGACCGACCTGTTCGTTCAGCTTCAGGTACTCACCCTGCTTACCGGGCATCAGCGTGTAGGTGCGCAACTCGTGGATCATGGTCTACTCCTTTCGTCTGGCTATCGGTTCCGCTGCGAAGACGCAACCTGCGCCCAACCTCGGGTAAGTCTAGGCCAAGTTCGACCCGAGTGCGAGACCCAGGAGAGTCTTGACGGAGGGCTATCGCCTCCGTACTCTGGCGGGCACTTGCTCCGGCCGGCCGCGCGGTCGGCGGCGGAGCCGCCACCTTCTCACCACGGAGGCTCACATGTGCGTCGATGATGACTCCTATCCTCCAATTCACCCGATCGCCGGCGGCTCGGCCGGCTCCCGCGATTTTCGCCTCGCCTCTGCCGACGGCACGCGCTTCATGGCCCACGCGGCTCGCGCGAGCGCGCCCACGGGCGCCGGGATGGTCGTCATCCCGGACGTGCGCGGACTCCACCCGTACTACAAGGAGCTCGCCGACCGCTTTGCCGAGGTGGGAATAGACTCGGTGGCCATCGATTTCTTCGCCCGCACTGCGCCCTCCGACGATCGCAGCGAGAGCTTCGACTTCATGGCCCAGGTCCCTCTCACCAAGCCCGAGACCCTGCAGGCGGACATCGCGGCCGCGGCCGCGTACTTGCGCGGCACGGAAGGCGGTGGGGTGCGGTCGCTCTTCTCCGTGGGCTTCTGCTTCGGCGGGGCGCTCTCCTATCTCCAGGCGGCCAGCGGGCTCGGGTATGCCGGGGTGATCGGGTTCTACGGCTGGCCCCTCGGATTGAAGCGGTGGCCCGACCGGCCGAAGCCCATCGATGCGGTGAGCCGCTATACCTGCCCGGTGCTGTCGCTCTTCGGCGGGGCGGACGAAGGCATTCCGCAGAGCGACGTCGATCAGTTCGACGCGGCCTGCCGCAAGGCGGGGGTCAAGCACGATCTCACGGTCTATCCCGGCGCGCCCCACAGCTTCTTCGACCGCAAGTACGCGGAGTTCGCGGAGGCTTCGGCCGATGCGTGGCGACGCAGCCAGGAGTTCGTACGGCAGTACACCAAAGGGTGAGTCGAAACAGCTACCTGGTGGCCACCACCTGACAGGCTGCTTGAGTCACGCGGTCGATCGCCTCTGTCCTGCTCTTGGGAGAGGGCATGGCGGGCGGCTGGGCGTAAAGCGGTCTGCCGAAGTCCGCCTTGACCGCCCAGCTGACGTTCTGAGGCAGGATACTCGGCTCTCTGAGTAGCGGAATGATGGCGGTGATCGAGCTGACCACCCCGACCACCGATCCATCGCCGGTGACCACAGGTCCACCCGAATGGCCAGGCTGGACCGGCACGGTCATCCGGAGGAAGGCCGTCTCCGCATCGGGTCCGGACACGGCGCTCACGGATCCATCCGCGAGCTTCGAGGCGGCATTGGCCGCCCCCTCGGCGGGGAAGCCCACCGTGAAGATGGGATCGCCCGGCTCCACCGACCGCGCCTCCCGCACATTGAGGTACGCGGGAGCGGCCAGAGAGGTCTTGAGGACGGCGAGATCCTGGCCGCGCGCACTATTGCTGATCGTGGCCGACGTCGGCTCGCGGCCGGGACACCTCACGACGATGGAGCGCGCGCCTTCCACGATGTGCAAGGCGGTGAGAAGCACGCCGTCCGGTCGCACGAAGAATGCGGTGCCCTGGCTGGAGGCCGCCGTGGGCACCAGCTGAGGCGCAGGCGCGGGACGAGGGGGAGGTGGCGGCTGAGTGGCCACCGGTGTCGGCGGCGAGGACGGAACCGGCCGGGGCGCGGTCGGCGTCGGCGGAGTCACGGGCGGTGGCGGGGTGACCGGTCTCGGCTGAGCCACGGGCGCCGGCGGAGCAGCGGGCGCCGGCGGAGCGAAAGGCGTGGGCTGGCCGAATGGTATCGGCTGAGCGGCCACAGGTCCGGGCTGGGGGTTGGCGAGCTCGGCTACGACGCGGGCGGGGGCACCTCGGAGCTGGTCCTCGAGATTCTCCGCATGCTCCCGGTAGCCCTCGCGGCGGAGGACGGCGACGCCCGCGAGGACCGATTCCTTGATCTCGTCGAGCCCGCCCGGCTCATAGCTCTTCTCTCGAAGGCGAAACACCTGCCATTCGTAGAGATCTCTCGCCATGTCGAGGTTGAATCGCTCGCCTCGCAGCAAGGTCCGGTAAAACCCGCACCGGCCACGGAACTCCAGGGCGAGGGCCTCGAAGAAACCCACGGAGTGGATGTAGTCGAGGGCGGCCGCTTGACACCTGTCCCAGTCCCCCGCCGCGGCTGCTTCTTGAATGCGTCGAGCGGAGAGCCACACCTCGGGATTGACCACGCAGGGCAGGGTCAGGGTGATCTGTCGACCGCCTCGCGCCACCACCACCTTGTGCGGCACCACTGGGCCGGCGGCGGAGGGGGGAAGAGGTCGACCGTCCAGACTCGCGACGGGAATCTCCTCCGCGCTGATGATCCGGTCGCCGCGGCGAAGCCCCGCCCGCTCAACCCACTCCGAGGTGGCGAGGACCGTGAGCTGCTGGCCGCTCAGGTACCCGACTTCACACTTGGGAGGCCGCGGCTTCTCTCGCAGAAAATCGATGAGGCCCTGGCGCGCCTGCGCCTTGAACGTGTCCGCTTCCTGGCGTTGCCGGGCCAGGGTCGCGGACGACGTCGATTCAGATGCGGGAGGAGTGTTGCCGTGGGAGGCGCACCCCAGGAGGGTGGCGGCGACCCCGCCGACAATGCACATCCAATGCAGGCAGCGCTTGAACACTCGGGCCTCTCGTACGGGAGCAGGTTGGGTCGGGTAGAGCGAGGGCTCCCGTAAATGGGGACGTCATCATAGCAGACTCCGCCCCCCCGCGGCCCGTTGTCCCCCGGACCCCATTCCGACACCTAGCGAGTGCTTCATGGGGCCCGGGAGCAACGGTAAGAGAAACCCGGTAGTTTCGTCGTACCGGGGCTCCCGGTCAGACCCGATGGGGCCTTCCGCCGATGAATCGATAGAGGGCGAGCAGAACCATCGCCCCGATGACCGCCATGACGAAGCCCACGGAGTCGCCTTCTCCATAGAGCCCCATGGTGCGCCCGAGAAATCCGCCGATCAGGGCCCCGACGATCCCCAGAACGACGGTGAAAATGAAGCCCCGAGGATCTCTGCCCGGCATCAGGAACTTGGCCACGATTCCCACGATCAACCCGAATACGATCCACATCAGCACGCTCATGATCCACCTCCCTCGCTGGTCTGGCAAAGCTACCCGTCTTCGACGACCTGATCACGCAGCAATTGCCATGCCGCGCGCGACAGGGTGGGCACGCGCCTTGCTTGCGCAATCGACGACAGCTCATCAGCTCACTCGCTCACTCATGGCGGCGCGAGCACATGTCTCGCGCCAGGAGGACACGATGCGGACCCAGAAGATGACCCGTCAGAGCACACGACAGAGCGCACGACGCACCGCGGAGAAGGACGCGATCGCCTTGCTCAAGGAGGATCACGAGAAGGTCCGCGAGCTGCTCGGCGAGCTCGAAAAGACCACCACCAAGGCCACCAGTCGGCGGGAGACCCTGCTCAAGTCGATCGAACAGGAGCTCAAGATCCACACCAAGATCGAAGAGGAGATCTTCTATCCCGCCTTCCGCGACGCGGCCGAGAAGCAGGACGACAAGAAGCTGTACTACGAGGCCCTCGAGGAGCACCACGTCGTCGACATGGTGCTGCCGGAGATCAAGAAGCTCGACGCCGGGTCCGACGAGTTCGCCGCCAAGGCCAAGGTCTTGAAGGACCTCGTCGAGCACCACGCCGAGGAGGAGGAGACGGAGATGTTCCCGCGGGCGCGCAAGCTCATGGACCGCGAGGAGCTCGTCCAGCTGGGTCAACGGCTCGCCCAGGCCAAGGAGTCGATGAACGGAAACATCCTGACCAGGCTGACCGAGATGGTGCGGACCTAGTCTGGACTATTCGCGAGATAACACCACCCTGGTCTACTCAGCCCTCGCCTCAGGGCTGCGCCCTTCAGCTCGAAGTGCGGCCCTCTCCCTCTCCGAGGAAGAGGGATTCATTTTCATCCCTCGCCCCCGAAGGGGGAGAGGGCAGGGTGAGAGGGAGGCGAGGATGCGGTAGACATTCTCGTGAATAGTTCGCGCTAGGCCGCTGACGCGGGCACCGCGCATCGCGCCCAGGGGGCGTCGAGCGCGGTGCCCTGGTCCGGGAGGCGCTTGACTTTTCTCCGCCCTCCCCCGAAAGTGTGGGGACCGCTCGAGCAGCATGATTTCACACACGTGCTCGGCGGCGGAGCGCCATGACGATCGTCGTAAGCGCCAGGAACGGGGCACGCGAGTTCGAGTGCGACCCCGGAGAAAAGATCCTCCACGCCGGCCTTCGGAGTGGTCTCGAGCTGCCCTACGAGTGTGCCACGGGCACGTGCGGCACCTGCAAGGCTTGGCTCGTCAGTGGACGCGCCGAGAGCGAGTGGCCGGACGCCCCCGGCCGCCGCTATCTGAAGAGCGAGGGCGAGCTCCTCATGTGTCAGTGCGTGGCCCAGGGGGATTGCGCACTCGACGTCGGTATCCCCTTGAAGGAGCGCGAGACGGGCACCCCCGCCCCGCGCGCGCTCGGGGGAACCGTGCGCCGTCTGCGCCGGCTCACCCACGACGTCGCGGCCTTCGACATCGATCTCGAGGGTGCCCTCGACTTCGAGGCGGGGCAGTTCGCCCTCCTCACCGTGCCGGGAATCACCGGGGCGCGCGCCTATTCGATGGTCAACTTCGACCCTCTCGCCGAGCGCCTGTCGTTCGTGGTCAAGAAGAAGCCGGGGGGCGCGGTCAGCGAGTGGCTCTTCCGCGACGGCGTCGAGGGCACGCGCCTCGGCCTCTTCGCCCCCCTCGGGCACGCGACCTTCCACCCTGCCCTGCGCAAGCACGTGCTCTGCATCGCGGGGGGAAGCGGCATCGCCGGCATGATGTCGATTCTCTCCCTGGCCTGTCAGGGCGGGCACTTCGGCGACTGGGATGGTCATGTCTTCTTCGGCGTCCGCACGGCGCGCGACGGATTCTTCCTCGACGAGCTGGAAGCCTTTCGGGCGCGGTTCCCGGATCGGCTCGCGGTGACCGTCGCCCTCTCCGACGAGGAGGTTCCCGACTCGCTGGCCGCCGCCTATCCGAGATTCGTCTTCGCGCGGGGCTTCGTGCACGCGGTGGCCGGCGAGAGGATGAAAACCCGCTTCGCCGACATTCGAGCCTACGTGGCGGGGCCACCCCCGATGGTCGACGCGAGTCTGCGCCTGCTCCTGCGCGAGGCGCGGCTGGCGCCCTCCGATATCCGGTACGATAAGTTCAGCTGACGGCACGCGGCCCTCAGCGGCACTACACCACAGTCAACCAAAGGAGCGGCAATGGGCCAGTACGAGTGTCACGTGTTCGTGTGCACGAGCGGGGAGACGTGCCCCACCCAGGCCGATACCGAGCGTTTCGTGAAGGTCCTGCGGGACGGGGCTCGTCAGGCGGGTAAGCAGAGCGCCGTGCGCATCAACAAGGCCGGCTGCTTCTCGCAGTGCGGCCACGGCCCCATGATCGTGATCTATCCCGATGACGTCTGGTATGGCGGGGTCCAGGAGTCCGATCTCGAGGAGATCCTCACCTCGCACATCCTGGGCGGACGACCCGTGGAGCGGCTTCGCTACAATCCGGGCGTCGCGGGGGCCAACAAGATGAGCGACGACGACATCAAGCGCGCGGCGGAAAGCCGGGCGCCCCAGCCGGAGGTGCCCACCCAGCCCGCGACCTGGAAGCGCGTGTGTGGACGCGCCGATGTCCCCGCCAACGGCATGAAGCAGTTCTCGGTGGACGGTGTCGATGTTCTCATGGTGAACACCGGCGATGCCTTCGTCGCCTGCCAGGCCATCTGCCCTCACGAAGCCGTCCCCCTCGAGCAGGGCATCCACGACGGCTCCACCCTGACCTGCATGGAGCACATGTGGCAGTTCGATCTCAAGACGGGGGCGCCCCTGGGCGACGCGCAGGAGGGGCTCAAGGGCTATCGGCTCAAAGAGGAGCAGGGCGACCTGTACATCGCGCTCGAAGGCTGAGGCTCGCCCTCGGCGAGGAGTGATCAGGAGCCGACGGGAGGGCGAGACATGGCGCTTCGGGTGCGGCGGGTCATCACGGGTCATGACAAGAACGGGCGAGCGATCGTCAAGATCGACGAGCTCTCGGAGAATCTCTTCACGGGCCGGCCGGGAGCGACGGCCTGTAACGTGTGGACCACGGAAGGCTTTCCCGTCAACAACGACGGCGAGGCCGACGAGAGCTTGCGCAAGGTCGGCACCACGCTGAAGCGCGGCACGATCTTCCGCATCATCGAGTTCGCGCCCGGTCTCGCCGCGCGCAACCACCGGACGGACTCCATTGACTACATCGTCGTCATCTCCGGCGAGATCGACATGGAGCTGGACGACTCTCTCGTCCATCTGCAGGCCGGGGACGTCATGGTGCAGCGGGGCACCATCCACAACTGGGTCAATCGCGGTACCGCGCCCTGCGTGCTCGCCGTCGTCCTCATCGACGCCAAATCCGTCGAGGCGGGCGGGAAAGTCTTGCCCGCCGTCGGCTAGGCGTCGACCTATCGGTGGGCCGGTTCATGGCCGGAAATGGGGCGCCGCCCATGGCGGTGCGCACGAGGGGGAGCGGGCCCGACGTCGTGCTCTTTCACGGCGGGATGGGGTGCTGGCAGCACTGGATCCGAAACATCGAGCCCCTGGCCACCCGGTTCACCGTGCATGCCCTGGATCACCCGTCGTACGGCGCCTCGGCCTCGGTGCCGCGAGAGACGACGGGGAAAGAGTACCTGGATCTCGTCCACCGTCTCCTCGCGGAGATGTTCCCCGGGGATGCGCCGCTGCGCTTTGCCGGGTTCTCTTTCGGCGGGGTCATCGCGGCCAACCTGGCGCGCCGTCTTGGATCTCGGGTGACCCACCTGTGCCTCGTCTCTCCCGCCGGATTTCCGCCGCGCACCTTCGCCGAGCGGCCCACCCGCAGCTACCGGGAGGCGGGAGACGATGACCGGCTCTTCCGGGAGATTTGCCGCCACAACCTCCTCGTCAACATGCTGAGCGACCCGGCGAGCGTGACCGAGGACACCGTCGACATCCAGGCGTATTGCGTCCGCCACACCCGCTTCAATAGCCGAAAGGTCAGTGGGGGCGGAACCCTCCTCGACGATCTCGCCCGCCTCGAGGGTCGCCTTCGCGTGCTGTGGGGGGTGGGGGACGATTCAGCTTTTCGTCCCGCCGATGTCCTGATCGGGCAGATCCGCGAAGTGGTCGGGAACCTCGATCTCCATCGTATCCCCCGGGCCGGCCACTGGTCGGCCTATGAGAACGCCGGCGAGGTCAACCGGCTGATGCTCGAGTTCTTCACCCGATGAAAGGAGAACGGAGATGAGAGTGGTGGCGCGAAAGCTCACGCTGGACGAGGACGGCATCCCCGGCTACGTGGCGCATCCGGAAGGGAGCGGGCCTCGGCCCGGGGTGATGATGGTGCACCACGCCCATGGCGTCACCGCGGACTACAAGATCGACGCGTACCGGCTGGCCGCCCTCGGCTTCAACGTCCTCGTGCCCAGCCTCTTCAACATGTTCGGGGTGCCGGGACCGAATCACATCGGCCAGGGCGCCGACCTGCAGGCCAAGCACTCCGACAGCGAGTTTCTCGTGAAGATGGACGAGGCCTGGCACTACCTCATCGAGCGCCTGAAGTCAGACCCGGCCCGCACGGCGTGTATCGGGCATTGCCTGGGCGGCCGGCTCCTCATCCCCTTCGCGGCGGACCACCCTCAGGTGCGCGCCATCGTCCTCTACTACCCGTCCGTCCGCGATGAGCCCGAGACGTCGCACCGGCCGCGACATGCCTTCGCCCTCGCCAAGACGCTCAAGTGCGCCTCCCTGGTGTTCTGCGCGGGCAAGGACCATATCGCCACGCCCGCCATCCAGGGCCCGCTCTGGCAGAGCTTCATCGGCAACGGCCAGCTCGTGGAATGGCACTTCTTCTCAGACGCCAATCACGGCTTCCGCCATCCCGACAATGACGGCTTCCAGCCCCACTACGCCGACCTCGCCTGGCCGCTCGTGACGAGCTTCCTGGAGCGCACGGTGTGATCCATCCGGCGGCCCCGTCACGGGAGCGAGTGGATCTCGATCAGCGACGCGCTCGGGAGGGGAAAGGGAACCCTTAGCACGAGGGCCCCGTCTCGAATCGCCTCCTCCCGCTCGGGCTCGTACAGCTCGAGCCCCTGGCGCTCTTTGATGGCTCGGAGCTGGGTGTCCGTGGGATCCTGCGGGGCGTCGAGCCGCCTCCAGGCGGTGTGACTGTTGCTGTGCTTTGCGTCGACGCGCCAGTGACGGAGGCGGACCCGGCGGCTTTCGAAGGGCAAGCGCTCGACGCGAAACGTGACGTCGGTCTCCCCGGGATGGGTCAAGTACTGGTCATCGGCGTGTCGCCACGCGAGCAGGGTGACGCAATCGCCACCGTTGAAGGTGGCCAGCGCGTCGATCTCCTCGGGCATGCCGGCCTCCCCGTCATCGAGCTTTTCGAGCGGCCAGGCATGGCTCGAGGCAACGGCGAGCCGCGTGTGGCCCAGCCGGGAAAGCATCCGATAGGCGTTGAGGACCGGCTTCTCCACGCCCTGAGCCGTGAAGAGGCTCCGAGTGCCCTCGAAGAAGCGCTCACCTTCGAAATAGAAGCTCCAGGTCGTCGCCTGGTCGACGTGGGCGCCGCTCCAGTCGCTCAGATCCAGGAGCCTCTTCATCAGCTTGCACTGGAAGACCGGGAAATATTCGGTGTTCCGGTAGGCGAAGTTCGCGTTGTCGTAGACGCCCCAGTGCGCGGGAACGGAGGCGTCGCACTCGTCCACGATGCACGGGAGATCGCGAAACTGGGAATGGGCCGCCACCGCGTCCAGGGCCGCCCGCACCTCGCGCAGCATCTTGAGGCTCGAGGGGGATTGCTTCCGCGGCGCAGGGCCCCCCAGCGGTCCGTAGACCCGCCACGGGTCGAAACGCGCCCCTTTCGTGTGAAAGGAGACGAAGTCGAGAGGCACGGAGGTCTTCGCGCAGTGGGCCAGGAACCCGCGCAGGAACTCGTGGCCCCGTCTCCCGGGACCGAGATCGCCCGTGGTGGTGGGGCCGCCCACCAAGGCCTCGGGCAGCGCCGCCTTCACGGCGGCCGCCGTCACGTCGTAGAGCGCGTAGAATTCCTCGGCCGTTCCGCGCCAGTAGGAGATATCGGGCTCGTTCCACAGCTCCCACAGCCACCCGCGGACATGCGGGGCGCCGTAGCGAGCCACACAATGCTCGACGAGGGCGCGGACGAGACCGGCCCATTTCCCGTAATCCTTGGGAGGGAATGACCAGAGCCCCGCCTCGTACGGGCTCCACTGGGTGGGGCTGGGCTCGTACGCGAAGCGCGCCTCCGCGTCGTCGGGCACGAGGGCTCGCGGCGTGAAGGCGAGCTCCACCAGGGGCCGCAGCCCCGCCTCCACCACGGCGTCGTACACCTGATCGGCGATGGTGAAATCGTAGAAGGGCCGGCCGGCGGCGTCTTCGTGGTAGACGTTGCCCGCGCCCCAGTGCGGCAAGGACCACCCGATGCCGCTATTGAAGATGTAGTGGGAGCGCACGTAGTACGGCTGCTCGGCGAATTCGCCGATGACCCGGAGCGCCCTCTTGCCCGCGGGCGTCGAGGTCCAGTTGATCTCGTCGTAGCCGAAGCTGGTCCAGATCCGACGGAGGGGGCCCCCCCTGGCCCCGCCGTCGACGCGCACGGTCGCCTCGGCGATAGGAGCCTCAGAACGACGGCGAGTCTCGTCGAGCAAGTCGGTGTCGAGTCCGGACGTCGATCGCCTCGATCATGACCGACGCGATGGCGGTTTGGCGCGTCGTCTCTTCGCTCGCATAGAACGGCGGCGAGTATAGCAGAGGGCAAGCCGGCCGTGATCCGCTTGACAAGCCGTGGGCGAGCGGCCTAGGGTTGCCCAAACCTTTGCAGACAACAACTCGAGCAAATGCTTCGCCGTGTTCAAGCCCTGAGAGGCGAGAGGAGGCCGGCGTGCCCGCACCCACTCCGCAATCGACGCCCCGCCTGCACGTAGCGGACGCGCCGCCGGCAAACGGGAACGTCCCGAAGCTCGCCGGCGACATCCGACACCTCATCCCCAAGCTCGGCCTGCGCAACTACTGGTACCCCGCCATCGCGGAGAGCAAGGTCGCCCGGCGCAAGCCGGTGAAGGTCTCGATGCTCGGCGAGGAGCTGTGTCTCTTCCGCGGCACCCAGGGCGACGTCGTGGCCATCCAGGACGTCTGCCCGCACCGGGGCGCGCGCCTCAGCGAGGGCGACTGTCATTATCGCGGCACCGTCGCCTGCCCCTATCACGGCTGGGTGTTCGACGAGTCGGGCAAGAACGTCATGGTGCTGTCGGAAGGGCCAGCCTCCGGCGTGTGCGGCAAGGCCGGCACCGAGGCCAAGGCCTATCCCACGCGGACCCTCAAGGGCCTCGTCTTCGTGTGGATCGGCGAGGGCGCTCCCGCTCCTATCGAGGAGGACGTGCCCGAGGAGTTCTTCGACGCGGAGTCCCTCGTCCTCGTCGGCCAGGTCGAGTGGCGGTGCAACTGGGAGGTCGCCCTCGAGAACTCGATGGACTCGCACGTCAACTACGTTCACCGCAATGCCATCGTGGTCGCCCGCAATGGCTTCATCGCCCGTGGCGCCCAGGGCGAGCACCCCATCTTCGTGGGCAACGGCTTCGGCGGCGACGTGGCCGAGAGCAACTATCTGCGCCAGAACCCGCGGCAGGACCTCTATCCCGACGGCCGCAAGTGGCCGAAGACAACCTATCGCCGACTCTGGACCTGGCTGTCCCGGCCGCTCGCGGAGCGGGCGCGGCGTCACATTCCCTCCCCGCGCTCGGCCAAGTGGTGCGGCGGCCACCACCTGCCCGGCATGTTCCGCGCCGAGTTCGGCTGGGACCTCTACACCCGCATGTGCGTGCCCGTCGAGGAGCACCGGACCCGGGTCTGGTACTACCACTGCACCCGGCCCAAGAGCGCGCTCGGGCGGCTCTGGGAGCGCGTCACCTACGCGGCCGTGCACCGGTGGATCATCGAGTACAACTTCTCGCGTCAGGACGAGCGCGTGATGATCAACCAGCGCTACGACACCCCGGAAAAGCTCTCGTCGACCGACGCCGAGGTGATCCAGTGGCGGCGGCTGGTCGTCACCAGGCATTTCGGCGGTCGCGACGCCCCGTTCGAGTACAAGAACCCCGACGGCATGGCGCCGGAGGCCGTGCCCTTGAGCCGGGTCTCCGTACGCTACCTCCAGGAACAGGGGCGGATGCGGTCGACCTCGGCGGCCGAAGCTCCCAACGCCGGCTGAGTCAGGCACGCACGGCGAAAAGAAAGGGTCCAGGATGGCCGACGAGCGAGTCAGCCGGCGGCAGCTGATCCAGTCCGTCGTGCTCGGTGGCGCCGCCCTGGCCATGGCCCGAGGCGGGTCCGGCGCGTGGGCGGCCGCGCCCTCCGAGTGGCCTCAGATCGTGGCGGCGGCCAAGAAGGAAGGCAAAGTCGTCGTCAACACGTTCCCCGGCGACGGCTACAAGCGGGCCCTCAAGGCCTTCACGCAGGCGTATCCCGACATCAAGGTCGAGCATACGGGCCTGCACTCGCAGGACTTCGCGCCGCGCATTCTCCAGGAGCGCCAGGCGAGCCTCTTCACCTGGGACGTCGCCACGATCCCGACGAGCACGGCGCTCCAGGTACTACGTCCGGCCGGCGTGTGGGATCCCGTGCGACCGGCCATCGTGCTGCCCGAAGCGACGGACGACGCCGCGTGGGACGGCGGCTTCGAGCGCGGCTTCGCGGTGGTGAAGGATCGCGCGCTCGCCTACGGCTTCAGCGCCGTGCGCGGCGGCGGAGTCACCATCAATACCGACCTCGTGACGGAGGACCAGGTCAAGGGCCTCACCGAGCTGCTGAATCCCCGGTGGAAGGGCAAGCTGCTGCTGCCTGACGTGCGCGTGATGGGTGATGCCTTCTGGCCGATGACCAGTGCCCGTCTCCACCTGGGCGACGACGTCATCAAACGGCTCTTCGTAGACCAGGAGCCGGCCCTGAGCCGTGACAGCCGTCAGATCGCCGAGTTCATGGTCCGCGGCCGCTATCCGATCGCCCTCGGGGTCAACCCTCTGCTCCTGAGTCAATTCCAGCGCCAAGGCCTCGGCAAGAACCTCAAGCTCCTCCGCTTCCCCGAGCTGGACACGTTCAGCTCCGGCGCCAGTACCGTGTGGCTGATCAACCGGGCGCCGCATCCGAGCGCGGCGAAGCTCTTCATCAACTGGCTGCTCACCAAGGACGCCCAGGTCGCCTGGGCGCGTGAGGTCGAGACGAACAGCCGCCGCGTCGGCGTCGAGCCGGGCAATCCGCTGTATGCGGTGCCGCGGGGCGCCAAGTTCCTGCAGGTGGACGCGGAGGAAAACCTGGCCGAGGTCATCAAGACGCAGGACATCGCCAAGGCGGTGATGAAGTAACGGACCCGAGGGTGGGCCCAAGCGTGGGAACGACGCCCGGCATCAGCGAGACCGTCCTTTCGCTCGACGGCGTCACCAAGCTGTTCGGCCCGACGGCGGCGGTGGACCGCGTGTCGCTGTCGATCCGCCGTGGGGAGGTCTTCACCCTGCTCGGCCCCAGCGGCTGCGGCAAGACCACCACTTTGCGGCTCGTGGCCGGCCTGGAGCATCCCGACGCGGGCGAGATTACCCTGCGCGACCGCGTGGTGGCGTCGGCGTCCCGCCGGCTCTTCGCGGCGCCGAACCAGCGCAACCTCGGCATGGTCTTCCAGTCGTACGCCGTGTGGCCGCACATGACCGTGTTCGAGAACGTCGCCTACCCGCTCGAGGTGCGCGGCATGAAGCGGGCTCTCGTCCGCGACAAGGTCGCCCGCGTGCTCGACCTGGTGGGCCTGGGGGGGATGGAGGCCCGACCCGGCACGCTCCTGAGCGGCGGCCAGATGCAGCGCCTGGCCTTGTGCCGCGCCCTCGTGTACGAGCCGGATCTCTTGCTCCTGGACGAGCCCTTCAGCAACCTGGACGCGAAGCTGCGGGAGCAGATGCGCGTGGAGGTGAAGCTACTCCAGCGCCGCCTCGGCATCACCGTGCTCTTCGTCACCCATGACCAGGTCGAGGCCCTCAGCCTCTCCGACCGCATCGCGGTGATGCACCGCGGGCGCGTGGAGCAGGTCGGTCCCCCGCGCAGCCTGTACGAAGAGCCTGCCTCCGCCTTCGTGCGCGACTTTCTCGGTCAGACGGTGATCCTGCATGGCCGTGTCGGTCCCGCCTCGTCCGGTCACGAGCTCGCCCGTGTCGCCGTGGAGCTGAACGGAGCGCTCTCCGGGCGCACCCTGGCCGGCCGGGCCGCCCCCAGCGTCGCCCTCGCTCCGGGCGCGGCGGCGCACCTCGCCATCCGACCGGAAGACATCCAGGTGTTCCCGGATGACCTCGCGCAGGGAGAGACCAACCGGTTACCGGGTGTCATCGACACCCTGTCCTTCGTCGGCGACCGGTACGAGGCGCGGGTGGCGCTTGGCGGAGAGTACCGTATCGTGCTGTTCTTGCCCCGCGCGCGCGAGTGGCGCGAGGGCGAGCGGCTACAGCTCGGCTTCCCACCGGAAACGGTGAGCGTGTGGCCGGCCTGACCCAGGCGGTCGCGGTCATCACGCCGCGGAGGATCGAGCAGCAGACCGTGCTCTGCACCGTGGCCCTCGCCGCGGTGACCCTGTGCGTCGTCTTCCCCCTCGTCCTCGTCGCCGTCCAGAGCCTTCAGGTCGCCCCGCCGGGACAGCCGGCCAGCTACGGCCTCGACGGCTGGCGAGCGGCCCTGGGCGAGCCCGGCCTCCGCGCCGCGCTCTTCAACACGCTCAAGGTGACGTTCGTCCGCCAGCTTCTCTCGCTCCCGCTCGCCATCCTGGTCGCCTGGCTCCTCGCCCGCACGGATCTCCCGGGCCGCGGCTGGATCGAGTTCGCCTTCTGGGCCGCCTTCTTCCTGCCCCCCTTCACGGTCACCTTGAGCTGGATCCTCTTGCTCGACCCCGAGTACGGCCTCGTCAACACCTGGCTCGCCAGGCTCCCCTTCGTGGGCGCGAGGCCGTTCAACATCTACTCGTTCTGGGGAATCGTGTGGGTCCACATCATCACCGGGTCCCTCACCGTGAAGGTGATCCTTCTCACCCCGGCCTTCCGCAACATGAACGCCTCGTTCGAGGAAGCCTCGCGCGTGGCGGGGGCCGGCACGCTCCGGACGGCCCTCCGGATCACCGTCCCCGTCATGGCGCCCGTCATCCTGTCCGTGCTGCTCCTCGGGACCATGGTCTCGCTCCAGACCTTCGAGGTGGAGCAGGTGCTGGGCCTGCCCTTCCGCTTCTTCGTCTTCAGCACCACCATCTACGACCTGCTCGTCACCCGGGTGCCGCGCTACGACGCGGCCACCGCCCTGTCCGTCCTGAT
>DASYTI010000215.1 GCA_036002485.1 Candidatus Methylomirabilota bacterium
GCCCGCGAGCAGATCCAGCTCGAGGAACAGCACATCGCAGAAGTGGAGAAAATGATGCGCAAGCCTGGCGAACTGCACCCCGCCGGTTGATGCCACAGCGCGGAGCGAATGCGTGTCCGTTGCCCAGTGCTTGGAGAGACCGTCTGCGGCATGGCGAGGAACGACGCACCTGCTTTTGAGTCGGTGGAGCTCCTGGAGAAGCTGGCGGCCTTGACGCCACGGCCCGAAATCAGCCTGGCGCTCTATCACGGCGTGCTGGCCCCGCACGCGCGCTGGCGGCCGGATGTCGTCGCCTACCGGAGGGCGGAGACGGGCAGGGGACACAGGGGGCGCAGCGATGGGCAGGACCGGGGCGGGCCGCGGGGCCAAGCCCCGTTACTGGACGGAGGATGAGGATAGTCAACATGAACGACCTCCAGAGGCGGTCGCCCCCCTCGTGGCCCCCGTCGCCGTGACATAACCTCCCAGACTCGGACGCCGGCCACCCCAGGAGCCGACGGCACAGCACAGCATTCGGCGCGGTGCTCGTCGCGGTCAACATGGTGGCGCTGACCGGGGGCATCATCTTCTGGCCCCGCTGGTGGTACAGCGAGAAGCTTGCCACGCTCATGCCGCTCTGGCCGCTGACCGCGTGCTTCGCCCTGAACGCCCTGCTCGACGCCGCACTCGTCGGCATCGTCCTCCGCTCACAGCTCGGGACGCAGTAACTGGGTCTTGACAACACGATTTTGTTGGGCAGATTCTCGGCCTCTCGATTGACTCCCGTGGCCCCCGACCTGAGCTGGGGCTGTCGCACCCGGAAGACGGTGCCAAGGAGCGCCGTGGCGACGGAGTCGTTGGAAGACCTCCCTGCAGCTATCAAACCACCCTGAGGCAACGGGTCGCACAGACCTGCGCTTCACCGGAACGACGGCCGTTGAGGTGTTACAAAGCGTGGATGAGCTGACCGACGGGACGGTCCGCCCGATCGATGCCGCCTCGGTGTCGGAATCCGGCCCACAGCGGAAATCCCGGCCAAGGAGGAAGGCTGTCATGAGCGAACAAGAACCGACCAACATACCAAGAAGAGCTTTGCTCGGCGGTGCGGGAGCGCTGGTCGCTCTGCTCGCATCCCCCGTGCGCGTGATGGCCAAGCCGCCCAGCGATCCTTTCGTCCTCCTGCTGAAGGGACTTTATGAGCCCGTGGTTCAGGCTCCCAACCTTGGCCTGTCCCTGGTGGACCTGAATGATGGTTCGTACTCGAAAACGAAGATCTACCCTATTAGCGGAATTCCGGGTAGTAGGAACCCGGACAAGACTATCGGCGACTTTTACGTGCAGCTCGGAACCGGGGATTTGTGTGCCTACCACGTCCCCGGAGGCTCGTTTGCGATGCGCTTCATAGGTAGCAATGTCCATTTTGTTCCCGACGGGCTCGGTGGACGGTTCTTGGAAGGAACCTTCGAACTAACGATACTGGAGGGAACGGGGATCTATGAATCCTTTGTAGGTGGTCACAATCAAATGGTGGATAAGCTGCATTTTCTACCCCCCGGAGACGGCACTGGCGGCATCGATGAATTCTGCTTCTGCACCATCACACGTCCATAAACGACCTGTTAGGTTTTAGAGCCTAAACCGCCCTGCAGGTTCTGGAGGTGATCCAGAACCTGCAGGGCGACTCGACCAAGATAGACAGCACTTATCCTTCGACGAGAGCGTAGATAACATGGCTCTACCGGCTTTCGTGTGGGTAGAGGTCGAGCCCACCGCACCGGAAGTAGATGGCGGTCTTGAAATGCTCGGCGTTGCGGAACCCACGGGCGGTCTTTTTGACGCCTTGGATGACGGAGTTGACGGCTTCGAGGCCCGCATTGGTGATCCTGTGCTGCAGGTAGGTGAGCAAGTTCGGGAGATGGCGTTTGATCAGCTTGGCCACGCCTGCCATGGGCTTGAGCCGGCTATGCGTCGCGCGCCAGTACCAGCGGGCGGCGAACTTCTCGGCCGCGCCGGGATACGTATACGCCCAGAAGGCGGCAAAGCCCTCCTTGAGCAGCCAGGCCCGCGCCACCTTGAGGTCTTGCCGCTTCAAGACGCGGAACGCCGTCTGCTGGTCCGGTGTCATGTCCTTGGGCCGCATCAACCAGAGGTACTTGGAGCCGGTGAGGCGGTCGTCCCCGCTCCGCTTCAGGGTCCGGTGCTCCCCCCGGCGCACTTGGTCGACGGCGTCGTGCAGATGTTTGACCACGTGAAACTTGTCGAAGACGATCTTGCGGTCGGCGGCCGGCAGATGCGCCCGGGTGGACTGCACGTAGGGCTCCCACATGTCCATCGCCATGGCGTCGATCCCTGCCACTTGCTCGGCCGTGAGCGTGGTCCAGAAGGCGTCCAGACTCTCCTGCTTGCGGTCGTCGGTGAGAGAGAGCACCCGGCTGCGATCGAGATCGGCGACCACGGTGAGGTGCCGCTTGGCGATGGCTTTCTCGTCCACACCGAGATGGGGCACGACGTCCGCCTGGCGCCGGGCCAGCCCCCGGCGCACCGCGCGAGCCTTAATGCCCCAGGCTTCGTCCCAGCTGATGCGCAGCACTCGCTTCGCCCCGGTCACCGAGCACTCCCACAGCAGATCAATTGCCAGTCGCTCAAACAATGCCGTGAACTGCGAGCCGGGTTCCGCCCACGGCACCCGGATCTGCTTCACCCCATGCACCCCGCAGTCGATCCGGGGAACGTCCGCTTCGATCCACGTCGTGACCTGGCAGGTGTCCAGATGCCGCCACCGCCGCGGTCGACTGTCGTAGCGCTCCGGCCCCACTCCCGCATTCGGGACACGCAAACGGCCCCGGCCCGGCCTCCACCCGGACGACCACCTGCTCCCCCTTCACGTCCAAGTCGACGCTCGCCACCGTCCACGGCGGCGTCAGCCCCAAGATCGCTCGGTACAGCTCCGTATCGCGCATCGCTCCGTCCCCCTCTCGGCAGGGCGGAGCATAGCCTGGGCACCCAGTCACCCACACGATTCCCGGAAGAGCCATTCTTATAGACCAACAGCACCGAGGGCGCTCCCCTTGACCGCTCTGGGCCACCACACTAAGCTCTCGGCACCTGTCTGACCTGCCCCGGCTGGGAGGCCTCGCTATGCAGTGTCCCCGGTGCCAGCAGGACAACCCGGCCCATGCGAGGTTCTGCCTCGGCTGCGGAGCTCGCCTCGCGCTCGCCTGCGGCTCCTGTGGCGCAGAATTACCCGGGTCCGCCCGCTTCTGCCTCCAGTGCGGCCAGGCCGTCGTCGCGGGCACCGCGGCTCCGATTCGTTCGCCCGCCCCGGAGACTTACACCCCCAGGCACTTGGCCGAGAAAATCCTCACCTCCAAGGGGGCCCTGGAGGGCGAGCGCAAGCAGGTCACCGTCCTCTTCGCCGACATGAAGGGCTCCATGGAGCTCCTGGCCGACCGCGATCCGGAGGAAGCACGAAAGATCCTCGACCCCGTGCTCGAGCGGATGATGGACGCGGTGCATCGCTACGAGGGCACCGTGAACCAGGTCATGGGCGACGGCATCATGGCTCTCTTCGGCGCGCCCCTCGCCCATGAGGACCATGCGGTACGCGCCTGTTATGCGGCGCTCCGCATGCACGATGCCATCCGCCGCTACGCAGAGGACGCACGGCGGACCCACGGCGTCGAGGTGCAGATCCGCGTCGGCCTGAATTCGGGCGACGTGGTGGTCCGCTCGGTGGGCAGCGACCTCCGCATGGACTACACTGCCGTCGGGCAGACCACAAATCTCGCTGCGCGCATGGAGCAGCTCGCGCCGGCGGGCACCACCCGCCTCACCGCCGAGACGCTGCGCCTCGCCGAGGAGTTCGTGCAAGTCCGCTCGCTCGGGCCCATTCCCGTCAAGGGCCTCGCCGCGCCCATCGAGGCGTTCGAGCTGACGGGAGCCGGCGCTGTCCGGACGCGCTTCCAGGCGGCGCACGCTCGCGGCTTCAGCCGCTTCGTGGGGCGCGACGCCGAGATGGACCAGATCCGCCAGGCTGCCGCACAGGCCCGGCAGGGCCGGGGCCAGCTCGTCGCAGTCGTCGGCGAGGCGGGCGTCGGCAAGTCACGGCTCTTCTACGAGTTCATCCACTCGCACCACGTGCCGGGCGGTGGCTGGCGGGTGCTCGAGGCATGCTCGGTGGCCCATGGCAAGGCCATGCTGTTCCTGCCGCTGGCCGAGTTGCTAGTTGGCTACTTTCGCATCGACGATCGCGACGACCCGCGCGCCGTGCGGGCCAAGGTAACGGGCACGCTCCTCACCCTCGACCGGGCGCTCGAGGACGCGGTGCCCGCGGTGCTGTGGATCCTCGACGTGCCCGAGCCAGGCGAGGCGTTCCTCCGCCTGGAGCCGCCGCAGCGGCGCCGCCGCGCGATCGAGAGCGTCAAGCGGGTGCTGCTGCGCGAGAGCCAGGTGCAGCCGCTCCTGCTCCTCTTCGAGGACCTCCACTGGATCGACACGGAGACGCAGGCCGTCCTCGACAGTCTGGCGGAGAGCCTCGGCAGCGCGGCCGTCCTCCTCGCCGTCAACTACCGGCCCGAGTACCGTCACGGCTGGGGCAGCAAGACCTACTACCGCCAGCTCCGCGTCGATCCCCTCCCACCGGAGAGCGCGGATGCGCTGCTCCGCGCCCTGCTCGGCGCCGACCCGTCCACCACGCCCCTCGCGCCGCTGCTCATCTCGCGGACGGAGGGCAACCCGCTCTTCCTGGAGGAGAGCGTGCGGACGCTCGTGGAGACGGGCGCCCTCGTGGGCGAGCCCGGCGCCTACCGCCTCGTCCGCGCGGCAGCGACCATCCAGATGCCCGCCACCGTGCAGGCCATCATCGCCACGCGCATCGATCGCCTGCGCCCGGAGTTGAAGCGCCTCCTCCAGGCCGCCGCCGTCGTCGGCAAGGACGTACCGGTGACCCTGCTCGCCCCCGTCGCGGAGATGGCCGACGAGGCCTTGCGCGCCGCGCTCGGCGAGCTGCAGACCGCGGAGTTCCTCTACGAGGCGCAACTCTTCCCCGACCTCGAGTACACCTTCAAGCACGCCCTCACCCACGAGGTGGCCTACGGGGGCGTGCTCCAGGAGCGGCGCCTCGCTCTACATGGCACGATCCTGGAGACGATCGAGCATCTCCACGCCGATCGCCTCGGCGAGCATGCCGAGGTGCTCGCGCACCACGCCGAGCGGGCGGCCATCGCCGACAAGGCCGTCCGCTATTTGCGCGAGGCCGGGACGAAGGCGGCCGCGCGCTCCGCGAACCAGGAGGCCGTCGCCTTCCTGGAGCGCGCCCTTGCGCTCCTCGCCGGGCTTCCCGAGACACGCGAGACGCTGTCCGAGACCGTCGATGTGCGGATCGCGCTCGGGACGCCCTTGATCGCCGTGCACGGCCCATCGTCACCGGTCGTCGAGGCATCGTATCGTGCGGCCCTGGAGCTGGTGGAACGGCTGGACGACGCCTCCCGCCGGTTCCTCATCCAGTGGGGACTCTGGTACGTCAGCTTCACGCGCGGCGACCACACACTCGCCGTGCAGGCGGGCGAGCGCCTGCTCGAGACGGCCCGGCGGGGGAACGACAGCGATCAACTCCTCGAGGCGCACCATACCCTGTGGCCGACACTGGTGTCGATGGGCGAGGTGAAGCAGGCCCTGCCCCACATCGAGCGCGGCATCGCGCTGTACGACCGTGAACGTCACGGCTCCATCGCCTCGCTGTACGGCGGCCACGACCCCGGCGCCTGCTGTCGCTACTTCCTGGCGGTGGGCCAGTGGGGTCTCGGGTATCCCGAGCGCGCGCTCGCCGCGGCCCACGAGGCGGCGCGTCTGGCGGAGACGCTGGGCCACGCGATGACGTCCGCGATGACCCTGTCCTTCCTGGCGTCGATCCTGTTTCTCCGCGGCGACCATCCGGGCGCCATCGCGGCCGGGGAGCGGTCTCTGGCGCTCGTCGAGGCGCACGGCTTCCGCAGCCGGACCATCGACATCGCGGTGCTCCTGCTCTCCGCCCGCTCCGAACGCCCCGACGTGGCAACGCTGGATGCGCTCCAGCGCGAGCGGGCTCTCGCGCTCATGCGGACGTGGCGCTGGGTGATGGGGGGGTGCACGATCGCCTCGCTCTACTGTGACGCGGGTGCGCCCGAACGAGGACTGCACGTGCTGGCGGAGCTCGGCGACGTGGACAGGGCCGGGCTCTACGGCTCCGAAGTGTATCGGGTGGAAGGCGAGCTGCGGCGGCGCATCGCCTCGCAGACGCCCGATGACGCCGCGAGCTGCTTCCACCACGCCATCGAGCTTGCGCGCCGCCGCGAGCTCAAGTCGCTGGAGCTACGCGCGGCGACAAGCCTCGCTCGCCTGTGGCGCGATTACGGCCGGCGCGAGGACGCGTGCCGGGCGCTCGCCGACGTCTACGGCTGGTTCACCGAGGGCTTCGCCACCCACGACCTGCGCCTGGCGAAGGCCCTGCTGGACGAGGTCGGGCCGTGAGGATAGTCAACATGAACGACCTCCAGAGGCGGTCGCCCCCCTCGTGGCCCCCGTCGCCGTGACATAACCTCCCAGACTCGGACGCCGGCCACCCCAGGAGCCGACGGCACAGAGCACATTAGCGGCCTCCTCGCGGGTCGAGCGAGCTGGCCCCGGGTGAGCGGCATGCTATGCCCGACAAACCGCCGCCGTCAACCGGCCGGATCAGCGGCGAGGGCGCCTCGCTGCGCGGGCAC
>DASYTI010000216.1 GCA_036002485.1 Candidatus Methylomirabilota bacterium
GACTCCGGGTACTCGCCCACGTAGCCGCCCAGGTGTTCGAGGAGCCCGAGGTAGATTTCCACGTGCCGGGATTCGTCCCAGACCTGGCGGGCCATGTCCAGGGTGAACTCCCACGGCGCATCGGGAAAGTCGTACACGGTCCGTCCCGCGCCCTCCATCGCCTGAAGCTCGCCGACGAGGATCCCGTGAACCCGCTCGCGGATCGATTCTCGGGTCGAGAGGCCGGGGAAGGCCGGCAGGCCCTGCTCGACGCGACGCGCGGCGATGTCACGTGCCCGCATGCGCACGAAACGCTCCTCCCGCGCAAGCTTGTCGTAAGCGATCGGCCGCTCCATCGTGGCGCCATTATACGTCGTCACACGCGCTCCTTGAATTCCCGACCGAGAAGCCCCTCCGGCCGCACGAGCAGGACGACGATGATGATCAGGAATGCCAGGGTGTTCTTGAACTGGATGCTCAGGTAGGCCCCGGTCAGGCTCTCGGCGACGCCGAGGATCAGCGCGCCCACCACGGCGCCCGGCAGACTGTTGAGGCCGCCGAGGACGGCGGCGGCGAACCCCTTGAGGAACGGGTCCAGCATGAAGAACGGGTCGAGCAGGAGCGCGGGCGCGAGAAAGATTCCCGCGACCACCCCGAGGGCGGAGGCCATGCCCCACGCGACGCCGAGCACCATCCGGGTCGGGATGCCGAGCGTCTGCGCCGCCATCAGATTTTCCGAGGTCGCGCGCATGGCGAGTCCCACGCGTGTCCGCTGGACGAGCAGATAGAGACAGAGGCTGCCCGCGACGCCAGCCGCGATGGTCGCCAGCGCGAGCTGGCTCACCACCACGCCGCCGACCCGGTAGGTCTTGGTGTCGGAGATCGGAAACGGAAGCGACACGGGCTCGGCGCCCCACACGTACACGACGACGCCCTGGATGATCAGCGCGAGACCGAGGGTCAGGATCACCATGCCGAGCAAGTTCGCACCCTGCCGCTGGGCCTTCACCAACACGCCGAAATAAAAGGCGACGCCCACGGCCGCCCCCACCAAAAGACTGACGACCACCGCCACCCCGAACGAGTAGCGATGGGTCAGGAGCGAGAACGCCACGAACGTCGCCAGCGTGGCGACGTCGCCGTGGGCGAAGTTGAGGACGCGCGTCGACCGGTAGATCAGCACCACGCCGAGCGCCACGAGCGCATAGAGGCTGCCCGCAGACACTCCGGTGAGCGCGTACTGCAGAAACCGGTCCATGGTTATCGGCTCATCGGAACGGCCAGAGCTGGAAATACAGACGGGTCTTCAGCCAGCGGCCGTACAGGCCAAGAGGTTCGAAGATCAGCACGAGCAGGATCGTCACGCCGTAGACCACGGGCACCATCTCGCGGAAATCGGCGAACACCTTCGGCACGAGCAGCACGAACGCCGCTCCCAGAATGGAGCCCTCGACCGAGGCTACCCCCCCGATGATCACGGCCACGAACAGCGTGATCGACTCCAGCACGTTGAAGATCTGCGGCTCGATGTGGCCGAGGACCTGCGCGTAGAGCGCCCCGTGGACACCCGTGTAGAACGATGAGAGCGCGAACGCGAGGAGCTTGTATCGCGTCAGGTTCACCCCGTTCACCTCGGCGGCGATGTCCGCGTCGCGGATAGCGATGAAGGCCCGTCCGATGTAGGAGGAAATGATGTTGTAGGTCGCCCACGTGAACAGCGCCAGGAGGATGACGTAGATGTAGTAGACGCTCTGCGCAGCGGACAGGCCGAGGAGCGGCTTGAGCTTGGGGATGGCGAGGCCGGAGCGTCCCCCCGACAGGACCTCCCAGTTCACGAACGCCTGGTACACGGCGACGCCGAAGCCCAGGGTGGCGATCGCTAGGTACGGCCCTTTGAGCCGTAACGAGGGGAATCCGACCAGGATCCCCGCCATGGCGGCAGCTACGCCCGCACCGGCCAGGGCCACCAGGAAAGGCAGCCCCCAGATGCGGAGATGCCCGAAGGTGAAGGCGCCGATGGCCAGGAAGCCCGCCTGCCCGAAGGAGATCTGGCCCGTATACCCGATGAGAAGGTTCTGTCCCATCACGCCGATCGAGTAGAGGGCGATCAAGGTGGCGATGAACACGGCGTACTGGGGTGCCACCCACGGAAAGACGGCCACCGCGGCGAGAAGCAGACCGAGGAGGGTGCGCGTGATCGACCTCCGCGCGAACCGCAAGTCCTCCCGGTACGACTCTACGAGGTCCACCCGCTCTCTCCGTCGTGCGGCCGTCCGCCTCTCGCCATCAGTCTCGGTACAGGCCCCTGATCAGGTCGGCATACCGCTCTTCCAGCGCCCGCCGCTTGACCTTCATCGTGGGCGTCACGTCGCCCTCCTCGGCATAGAACCGCCGGGGCAGCAGGGCGAATTTCTTGATCGTCTCCACCTGCGACAGCGTCTTGTTCACCTTCTCGACCTCGGCCTCGATGAGACGACCGATCTCGGGATTCTGGGTGAGGTCCTGGAAGGTCGTGAAGGGGATCCGGTGGTCCTGGGCGAACTTGGTGACGTTGTCCTCGTCGATCAGGACGAGCGCGGCCAGGTACTTGCGGCGCTCGCCGATCACCACCGCATCCTGGACATATGGGCTGAACTTGAGCTTGTTCTCGATGTACGCTGGCGTGATGTTCTTGCCCCCCGCCGTGATGATGATGTCTTTCTTGCGGTCCAGGATCTTGAGGTATCCGCCCTCCCACGCGCCGACGTCGCCCGTGTGCAGCCAGCCGTCCGGGTCGACCGTCGCCGCCGTGAGCTCGGGGTCCTTGAAGTAGCCCTTGAAGACGTGCGGGCCCCGCGTCAGGATCTCGCCGTCGTCGGCTAGCGCCACCTCGATGCCGGGAATCGGCTGGCCCACGGTCCCCACCCGGGGGGCTTCCACGCGGTTCACCGAGATGACGCCCGTCGACTCCGTCTGGCCATAGCCTTCGATCAGCGGAATGCCCAGCGCGTGGTAGTACTCGAATAGTTCGGGCGAGGCCGGCGCCGCGCCACAGACCGCGATCCGGGTACGCTCGAAGCCGAGCCGCCGCTTGAGCGGGCCCAGCACCGCCCAGGCGGCGAGCCGGTACGCGAGAGCGACGCCGAGCGGAATCCGGCCCCCGGCGAGCCGGGCCCGCGCGTAGCGCCGGCCGACCGCGACCGCGAGCCGATACAGCCGCCGCTTGAGCAAGGTGGAATCGGACATCCGTAGCTCCACCGTGGAAGCGAGCTTCTCCCAGATCCGGGGGACGCTGGCGAAGTAGGTCGGCGAGACCTCGCGGAGGTTCTGGAAGAGCGTGTCGAGGCTCTCCACGAAGTTCACGACGTAGCCGACGCGCAGCGCGCCGAAAACCGAGATCAGGTTCTCGTAGATGTGCGCGAAGGGCAGGTACGAGACCACCTCGTCGTCGGGACCCACGCGGTTGATGTCGAGGAACGCCGCCGTCACCCAGAGGATCGACCCGTGCGAGAGCATGGCGCCCTTGGGGGGCCCCGTGGTGCCCGAGGTGTAAATGATCATCGCGTTGTCTTCGGGGGCGATCGCCGCGCGGCGTTCGGCGACCGCGGCGGGGTGCGTCTCGGCGAACAGCTGGCCTTGCTTGAGGAAGTCCTCGAAGAACGTCACCCGCTCATCGGCAAAGCCCCAGAGCCCCTTGGCGTCCCACACCACGATCCGCTCGAGACGCGTCTGGGCCGCGATCGCCAGGATCTTGTCCAACTGCTCTTCGTTCTCCACGAAGATCAGTCGGGCCTCGCAGTGATTGAGCAGATACGTGATCTGGTCCGGCGCCGACGTCGGATAGACACCGACGGTGACGCCGGCCGCCGTCATGATGCCGAGGTGACAGTAGAGCCACTCGGGACGGTTCTCGGCAAGGGCGGCGACGTTCTCGTGGGGTCGGAGGCCGAAGGCCAGCAGCGCCGTGGCGACGCGTCCCACTTCTTCCGCATAGCGGTGCCAGGAGACACGGTGCCAGATGCCGTACTCCTTGAACCGGATGGCCAGCGCATCGCCACGAGCCGAGACCTGCGCCGCGAACAGCTCGGGGAGCGTCCGGGGTTCGATCGCCGTCATCACCACCGCCTCCTCTTCCGGTACAGGCGCCAGGCCTTGGCCGTGGGCTCCGCCCCGCCCACCCCCAGGTAGACCTCGCGCACGTTCTCGTTTTCGGTGAGCTCTCGAGACGTTCCCTCGAGGACGACCCGACCCGCCTCTAGGATGGCGCCGCGGCCTGCCACGCTCAGGGCCAGCCGGGCGTTCTGCTCCACCAGAAGGATCGTGGTGCCGGTCTGGCTGATCGCTCCGAGCGCCTCGTACACGGACTTCGCCACACGCGGCGCGAGCCCGAGCGAGGGCTCATCGAGCATCAGGAGGCGGGGCCGGCGGAGCATGGCGCGGCCGAGCGCGAGCATCTGCTGCTCCCCGCCGGAGAGCGTCTCGGCCTGCTGGCGGGCCCGCTGGAGGAGGATCGGAAACATCCCATGGACGAAATCGAGGTCCTTCCGAACGCCGTCGTCGTGGCGGCCCCACAGACCGAGGCGCAGATTCTCCTCGACGGTCAGCTCTTTGAAGAGACCACGGTCTTCCGGGACATAGACGATCCCGAGCCGCGCGACGGCCTCGGGCTGCCAGCCGTCGATACGCCGCCCGCCGAACAGGATCTCACCTTTCTTGGGCTGGTCCTTCAGGAGGCCCGCGATCGTGCGGAGCAGCGTCGTCTTGCCGGCGCCGTTGGGACCCAGCACGGTGAGGATCTCGCCCTCCTCGACCTCCAACGACACGCCGAAGAGGGCATAGATCCGGTCGAAGTACAGCGTTTCGATGCTCGAGACCTTCAAGAGGGCGGTCAGGGTTCAGTCTCCGAGATACGCCCTGATCACGTCGGGGTGGCGCTGGACCTCGGCCGGTGTCCCCTCGGCGATCTTCACGCCGTGATCGAGGGCCACCATGCGGCTCGCCAGGCGGGAGGCGATCCGGAGGTCGTGCTCGACGAGCAGGATCGTGATTCCGAACCGCCCGCGGATTTCGTGGATCCAGTACGCGAACTCTTCCTTTTCCTCCTGAGTCAGCCCCGAGACGGGCTCGTCGAGGAGCAGCAGTCGGGGCTCCGTCGCCAGCGCGCGGCCGAGCTCCACCCGCTTCTGGACGCCGTAGGGACAGTCGGCGACCCGACTCTTGCGGACCGATTCCAGGTTGAGGAAGTCGACGATCTCCTCGCAGCGGCGGCGGTGACGGATCTCTTCACCGCGGAGTCTGAGGACGGCGTGAAGGAAGTTCCGCCGGAAATGGAGATGGCGACCCACGAGCAGGTTGTCCAGCACCGACATGTTGTGGAACAGACGCAGGTTCTGGAAGGTGCGGGCGACGCCGCGGCCGGCGACTTCGTCGGGTGAGCAGCCGAGCAGGGACTCGCCCTGGAACGTGATGGATCCCGCGGTCGGATGATAGATCCCCGTGATGCAGTTGAAGAGCGAGGTCTTGCCCGAGCCGTTGGGCCCGATCACGGCGAGGGTCTCTCCCTGGGCCAGGGCCAGACCGACCCCGGCGAGCGCCGTGATGCCCCCGAAGTTGAGTGAGACGTCACGGACCTCGAGCAAGTCACCCATCGGCGCGCCAGCACGGGTGGGGGGCCGGGCCCCCCGGGATCAAAAGTGCGGCTGGAAGATCTGCGCCGGGACCACCTCGGTGTAGGCGTTGTCGGCCGCCTTCTCGGCGCGCAGCAGGCGCATGGCGTTGAGTCCGTGGCGTCGGTTCGGGCCGAACGTGATCGGCGGCGTCAGCCCCATCGCCGTGAATCCCTTGATCGACTCCATGGCCTCGACGTAGGACTCGCGCGTAAGGTTCCGGCCGGCCTTGTTGAGGCCTTCGAGCGCGATGATCATCGCGATCGCGCCCGCCAGCGCCGTGTTCTCCTTGCCCATCAGCTTGGGCTCGTACTTCGTCAGCACCTCCAGGATCTTCTTGGCGGGGGGATCCCCGGCGAGCGCCGCGCCGGAGAGCGCGCTGAAGTGGGCGCCCTCCCACAGCTCGCCGAGCAGCCGGTACATGATCAGGTAGTCGCCGAGCGGAAATGAGGCCACGAGCTTCGGCCGGTAGCCGACCTTCGCCATCTCTTTGACGATGTTGGCGCCGTGGGTAATAGTCGGATAGAGGATTACGACGTCGGCGCCCGAGTCCTTGAGCTTCAGCGCGTGCGTGCCCATCTCACGGTCGCTCAGCTCGTAGGACACCGTGGCGGCGAGCGCGGCCTTGGTGCCGAGACCTTTCAGGCCGCGATTCACCCCCTCGAGCCCGCCCTTGCCGTACTCATCGTTCTGGTAGAACACAGCCACCTTCTTGACCCCCAGCTTGTTGGCGGCGAAGGTGACGAGGAAGTCGCCTTCGTCGACGTAGTCCGTGTAGTTCACGAAGACGTAGCGAAGCTTCTCGCGCGGCTGTTTGGCCCAGATGGCCGGATTGCCGTAGGGATTGATCGTGGGGATCTTGAACTCCGCGATCTTGTCCTTCGACGCCTGCAGCACGGCCGATCCCAGGAGCCCGACGTTCATGAACACCTTGTCCTGCATCTCGGTGAGATTCGCCACCGCGCGCCCGGGATTGTAGCCGTCGTCCTTGAGCTCGACCTTGATCTTCCGGCCGTGGACCCCGCCCTGCTCGTTCACGGACCGCGCCCATGCCTCCATCGCCACCGCCGTGTTTCCCCAGGCGGCGGCCGGACCGGACAGCGGCGTCGTGAGCCCGACCACTATCTCGGTGTCGGTCACGCCCGGCGTTCGCGTCTGCGCGATCGCAGAAACCGCCAGGGTGAGAACCAGAGCCACAGCGATCGTCAGCCTCGTGATCATGTCATTCCTCCCTTGGACGTGAGCCGGAAGCCTCGGCCCGTCGCTGAGTGCCCGGATTATACGCGAACGGCGGGGGGGCCTGAGGAGAAGGGGATCCTGCGCCGATCACTCCGCCCGCGGTCTCCCCGGCAGGAGCGACGCGGGTCGCACGGCCCCCTCTCCGAAACGCGCGGTGAGGCGGTCGACGACCGGCCCCAGGCGTTCGCGGCGGAGGGCGGCCACATCGAGAAGCGAGAGTTGCCCTTGCCCCGCCGCGCGAAGACCCGACGCGGAAAGGCCGATGAGGCGGACGGGCTCGGCCACCGCCTCCCGGTCCAGCAGCGCTTCGACCCGTCGATAGATCGTGAGTCCGTCCTGCGTGGGATCGCTCGTGTGGCTCCGCGTCAAAGTCCGGAAGTCG
>DASYTI010000217.1 GCA_036002485.1 Candidatus Methylomirabilota bacterium
GACGGGGGGAGCGGGGGCCGACGTCGTCTTCGAAGCGGCGGGAAGCGAGACGGCGGTGAGCCTCGCCCTGGACCTCGCCCGGCGCGGAGGCACGGTCGTCCTCTCCGGCATCGCCGGCGGCAGCCGGCGAATGTTCCTGGAGGCCGACGTCTTCGCCCTCAAGGACCTGCGCGTCGACGGTGTGTTCGCCTACACGACGGCCAGCTTCGACCAGGCGCTCCGCATCATCGAGTCCGGCCAGCTCGACGTGAGGCCCCTCGTCACTCATACGCTCCCCCTGCGGGAGTTCGAGAAGGCCTTCGATCTGCTCAGCAACCGGCCGGAGCCCGTGGTGAAGGTGATGCTCAGGCCGTGATGGAGTCCGGATGAAGATCACGAAGGTCACGCCCCTCGTCCTCGGCACCGCCTGGCGGGACCTGATCTTCCTCAAGGTGGAGACCGACGAGGGACTCGTGGGCCTGGGCGAGGCCCGCGCGCTGAACCGCCTCGACGCCATCCTCGGCTACCTGACGGGCGCCGTTCCCCGATACGTCCTGGGCAGCGACCCCTTCGAGATCGAGAAGCTCGTCCATCGGATGCTGCGCGACGACTTCGCCCGGACCGGCGAGACGGCCATGACCGGCATCGCGATGGTCGAGATCGCCTGCTGGGACATCGTGGGCCAGGCCCTCGGGCAGCCCGTCTATCGCCTTCTCGGCGGGGCCGTCCGCGAACGCATCAAGGCCTACGCCAATGGCTGGTACACCGTCGAGCGCACGCCGGAGGAGTTCCACGCCGCCGCGCGGCGGGCGGTGGCCCGGGGCTACCGGGCCCTGAAGCTCGATCCCTTCGGCGCCGGCTTCTACGAGCTGGAGCAGGCGGAGAAGAACAGGGTGGTGGCTTTGGTAGAGGCAGTGCGGGACGCGGTCGGGGACGAAGTCCAGATCTTCATCGAGATGCACGGGCGCTTCAACCCCGCGACCGCAGTGGAGATGACGCGCGAGCTGGCCCTCTTCAAGCCGGGCTGGGTGGAGGAGCCGGTCCCGCCCGAGAACCTCGCCGCCCTGAAGAAGGCGGCAGAGGCCATCGCCCCCCTCGGCATCCCGGTCGCCACCGGGGAGCGCCTCCACAGCGTCTATGAGTTCCGCGAGCTCTTCGAATGCCAGGCCGCCGACATCATCCAGCCCGACATCACGCACTTCGGAGGGATCCTCAACGTCAAGAAGCTTGCGGCATGGGCGGAGGCCTACTACGTGCTCGTGGCGCCACACAACGTCGGCGGACCCGTCTCGACCGCCGCCGCCCTGCACCTGGCCGCGGCCACCCCGAACTTCAAGATCCAGGAGCACTTCAACGACTTCGCGGAGGCGTACGTGAAGGACGCCGCCCCCGGCCTGCCCGAGGTGAAGGACGGCTTTTTCGCCCTGCCCACCGGCCCCGGCCTCGGCGTCAAGCTCGACGAGGACGTCATCCGCGCCCACCCCCGCCAGGACGCCCACTTCAACCTCTTCGCGGAGGACTGGCACAAGCGCCGGCCGAACGCCTAGCCGGAGCCGATCTTAGTCCTCCCCCTTCTCCCACTTCTTCCACTGCTCGAGGTAGGCGTCCACGTTGTCCTTCGTGACCACGTCCACGCCGGAGTCGATGATCTTCTGCGACGGCATGCGGCCTTCCTTGATGCCGGCGAGGAGCTTCACCGGCTCGCTGCCCCAGCCGAAGTACTTCTGGCCGATGAGGACCTGCACCTTTCCCGACTTGAGCAGGTCGGGAGCGGGGGGCACGGTGTCGAAGCAGACGAACTTGGTCTTGGCGGGGTCGATGGGGTCCAGGGCGTTGCGCACGAAGATGGGCCAGCCGCCGACCGAGATCCACACCGCGAGGTCGGGGTAGCGGTTCATGCCGCTGGCGATCATCTCCGCGGAGCGTGTCGGGTCCTCCTTGATGTCGTACGTCTCGACCACCTTCATGTCCGGGTACTTTTTCAAGCTCTCCTTCACGCCCTCGAGTCGGCGGCCCAGGTTCTCGGCCCCCAGGCTGGTCATGAGCGCGACCTTGCCCTTGCCCCCGGTGAGCTTGGCCGCTTCTTCGCCCATGATCCGGCCCGAAGCGAGGTCGTCCACACCCCAGAACGCGATGCGCTTCGAGCGCGGCGCGTCCGAGTCCCACGTGACGACGGGGATGCCGGCATCCATGGCCTTGTTGATGGGGTCGTTGAGCAGGTCGGCGCTGGTGCACGAGATCGCGATGCCGTCGACACCCTGCGTGATGAACGACTCGAGGATCTCCTTCTGCCGGAGGGGGTCGGCGTTGTCCGACGCGCGCCAGAGCACCTCGACGTTGCCCAGCTCCTTGGCCGCCCTCTCCGCGCCCGTGCGCGCATAGGTGAAGACGGGCAGGTTCAGCGCCTTGGGCATGACCGCGAAGCGGTACTTCTTCGCCGGGGGGCTCCCGGCCGGCGCCGCGGCCTCTTCCTTCTTCCCGCACGCCCCGGACACCAGGGCCACCGCCGCCGCCACGACGAGGAAACGCGCCGCCACTCGGTGCATGCTCATGCTCCTTTCCGCGCGATGAACTGGTCGACGACCACGATCACCACCACCACCACCCCCACGATCAACCGGTCGTAGAAGGTCGCCCCCGGGATCTGGGGCAGGGCGTTGCGCAGCACGCCGAAGATGAGCGTGCCCAGCACCGCCCCCACGACCGACCCGCGCCCTCCGGTGAGGCTGGCCCCGCCCACGACGGCCGAGGCGATGATGTCCAGCTCATACCCCGTGGCCAGGTCGGCCCGCCCCTGCCCCTGGATGACGACCAGGATCACCCCCGACAGCGCGGCGAGGACGGCCGCGACAATGTACACCGAAGCCTTCACCTTCCCGACACGGATGCCGGAAAACAGCGCGGCTGTCTCGTTGCCGCCTATGGCGAAGATGGCGCGGCCCCACTGGAATCGCTGCATCAGGTACTGGAACACGGCCGCCAGCAGCACGAGGACGATGGGCGCCAGCCAGTCGGCGGGGAGGCCGAAGGGCTTCCAGCCCGCGGGCAGACGGCTCGACAGGTCGAAGAAGCGTCCCTCGGTGATGATGAAGGCGATGCCGCGCGCGATCCCCATCACGCCCAGGGTGGCGATGAACGGGGGCAGGTTGACGAGCACCACGAGCATCGCGGTCAGGATGCCCGAGAGCAGCCCGGTGAAGATCCCCGCCGCGACCCCGACCGACAGCGGATAGCCCTGGATGGCGAACAGGTGCCCGGTGACCACCCCCGCCAGCGCCATCACCGCCCCCGGCGCGAGGTCCACTCCGCCGGAGATGATGACCATGGCTGCGCCGATGGCGGCGATGCCGTACAGCGAGGAGTACTTCAGGATCAGGACGCCGTTGCCCAGGTTGAAGAACGGATGGGAGCGTTCCCCTTCGGGCCACAGGTACCAGGTGAAGAACGCGACCTCGAGCGCGAGGACGAACAGCGTGCTCAGCTCGCGGGTCTTCCAGAGCGACTGGAGCCGCGCGTTCATGTGGTCAGTGCCTCACCGCCGTGGCCAGCCGCATCACCGATTCCTCATCGGCCCCCGCCCCCGGAATCTCCCCCTGCACCCGTCCCTCCCGCAGCACCACGATCCGGTCGGCGAGGGAGAGTATCTCGGGAAGCTCGCTCGATACCACCAGGCAGCCCATGCCCTGGTCGGCCTGGCGCCGGATGAGGTCGTGGATCTCCCACTTCGCGCCCACGTCGACACCCTTGGTGGGCTCGTCGAGCAACAGCAGCCGGGGCGCGGCCCGCAGCCACTTGGCCATGACCACTTTCTGCTGGTTGCCGCCGCTGAGGCTGTCGGGAGGCGCTTCCACCCCCGCCGTCTTGATGCGCCACTGCTCCACGAGGCGCTGCGAGTCGCCCCGCTCGCGCCGCTCGTCGATGCGCCACGGGCCGGACGCATTCTCCGCCGGGATCACGAGGTTGTGCCGCACGGTCAGGTTGAAGAAGAGCCCCTGGCGGTGGCGCTCCTCGGGGACGAGGGCCAGCCCGGTGCGTATCGCCTGGACGGGCGAGGCGAACCGGACGGGGAGGCCGGCGACGGACATGGCCCCGGACTGGGCGCGATAGAGGCCGAAGAGCGTCTCCAGCAGCTCCGACCGGCCCGAGCCCACGAGGCCGAACAGGCCCACGATCTCGCCCGCCCGCACGCTGAGGCTCACGTCCTCGAACCAGGGCCGGCGCGTCAGGTGCTCGACGGACAGTACCACCGGCGCTTCCGCGGGCACGGTACGGGGGACGCGGGCGGCGGGATCAATGTCGCGCCCCACCATCGAGCGCACGATCTCGCGAGGAGTGGTCCGGCTCGCCTCGAACGTGCCCACGTGCTCGCCGTCGCGCAGAACGGTGATGCGCTGGCAGAGCCGGAACACCTCGTCCAGCTTGTGGGATACGTAGATGAGAGTGACCCCGCGTCGCTGGAGCCGGTCGAGGATCGCGAACAGGTGCGTCATCTCGCCCTCGGTGAGGCAGGTGGTGGGCTCGTCGAGGATGAGGATGCGGCACTCGAAGGCCAGCGCGCGCGCGATCTGGACGAGCTGCTGGTGGGCGGTGCTTAGGGAGGCGACCTCGGCGTCGGGGGAGACGGAAAGGTGCAGCTCCTCGAGCAGCCGCGCGGTGCGCTCGCGCATCTCCGGCTCACGCAGCCGGCCCCCGGCGCTCGTGACCTCGCGCCCCGCGAAGATGTTGCCGCTCACCGTGAGGTTCGGGAACAGCAGCATCTCCTGATAGACCATCCCGATGCCCTGGTCCAGGGCGGCGCGCGGGCTGTGCAGGTCGAGCTTGCGGCCGTCCCACACGAGCTGCCCGCCGTCGGGGCGGACGATGCCGGCGAGCACGCGCATGAGCGTCGACTTGCCCGCGCCGTTCTCCCCCACCAGCGCGTGCGCCTCGCCCTCCTGCACCGGGAAGCTCACGCCCTTCAGGGCGCGGACGGCGCCGAAGGACTTGGTGACGCCCTGGAAGGCGAGTCCGGCCATGGCGCGTGATTGTAATGAACTTCAGCGACGAGATCTCATCCCGCGCGTCCTCGCCGATGAAGCACCCGGCACCTCACATGGGGCGGCTCGATATCCAGAGCCACGCGGCGCTTGCTCTATCGGCGACGACGGGTGCAGCCCTTGCGGCGGCGGACCGGCGCCTTTATGGGCCGGCCGTCGGCAGCGGAGCGAAGCCGGCGAGACCCTTCAGGCGGCGATCGAAGGTCACCGTCGCATCGCAGCCGAGCCGCAGGTTCTTCCGGCCGATCAGGCTGTCCGCGAAGTCTGCCTTGCTGGCCTTGAAGTCAGACAGAGCGAGCCATGCCAGGTCGGCGTCCTCGACGACGATCTGCTCCGTCGTGAGCACCTGC
>DASYTI010000218.1 GCA_036002485.1 Candidatus Methylomirabilota bacterium
CTCGTTGAGCCCGCCCACCACGGCGCCCTTGAAGCGGCGCAGCCCGGCTCCCAGGGTGGGCGCGGTCAGCCGGTCGTGCCAGTTGATGGCGGCCACGGGCAGGGTGGCCGAGCGGTCGAAGTAGATCTGCCGGCCGTGGACGTGGAGCATGGTCCACAGGGGGCTGCCATCAAGGCTCTCCAGCACCCGCCACGAGTACGGCATGCTGAACCTCGAGTGATCGCCTTCGGCCATCACGTCCCGGCTGGCCGTCTGGGACGCATAGAAGATGCCGTCGGCGCCGGCCTTGCCCACCTCCGCCACGTAGCGGATCACCGTCTCCGTGATGGCGTCGAGCGCGCCCATGACCGCATTGGGATGATCGCGGAGGTCATGGTCGAGGCGGTCCCCCGCGAGCTTGCGGGCAATGGTGAGGGGAGCGAAGACCGTGTGCAGCACGGGTACGTCATCGCTCCGGCCGCGCAGAATGTGACGCAGCGCCTCCAGCTCGCGCCCGAGCGCCCCGCGCCCAGGATCGAGGGGCTTGATCCTGGCCCAGTCCGCGGGCTGCCTCACCGCGTGCTGGGTGCAGGTCTTGGCGCCATTGGGCGAGCCCTGATAGGCGACCTTACAGCCCCAGTCCTCCACGCAATAGACCCCGCTCGACATGATCTTGATGAGGTCGAGATCCCAGCGACGCTGCCACTCGAGCATGGCGTCGGCGAGGCCGCGGGCCGTGTGGTCCCGATGCGGCACGTGCTGCCAGAACGCCACAGGCGGCCGGTCGACGGGACGGCGGTGCAGAGCCGCAAGAATCCGCTCGCGCTTGGTCATGGCCGAGAGTCTATCTTATCCAGCCCCCGCCTGCGGCTCGTCGGGTCGAAAGACAGTTCAGCCCTCGCCTCGCCGCTGATCCACTCAGCTCTCGCCTCAGGGCTGCGCCCGTCAGCTCGAACGGCCATGCCTGCGGTGTCAATTCAGCCCTCATCTCGCGGCTTCGCCACTCAACTCGAACCGCGGGCAGCGTCTCGCCTCGAAGGAGAATTTGATATCCGGGAACTCTGTGGGCACGCTATGGTCTAAGGATGCGAGAGGGAGACGCCGCCGACGCCCCGGAGTTTCTGGATCGGCTGCGGGCCGGCGACATACAGGCCTTCGAGCAGCTGGTCGCCCTCCATCAGCATCGCGTCTTCGGCGTCGCCCTCCGGATGCTGGGGAACGCGGCCGAGGCCGAGGAGATGGCCCAGGAGGCCTTCATGCGGGCTCACCGGAGCCTGTCGGAGTTCCGCGGGGACGCCAAGCTTTCGACCTGGCTCTATGCCATTGTCTCGCGCCTCTGTCTGAGCCGTCTCGCCTCGGGTGAGCGGCGGGCGGGGCGCCAGGGCGGCGAAGAGACGCTCCTGCGCCTTTCTGACCCCTCGGGAGGTCCGGATGCGGGCGCGGAGCGCGCCGAGCTCGAGGCAGCCCTGCATCGGGCCATCGCCGAGCTGCCCGAGGACCGCCGGGCCGTGGTCATCCTCCGCGATCTTCAGGGCCTCTCCTACGAGGAGATCGCCGAGGCGCTCGATCTCGAGCTCAATACCGTGCGCTCGCGTCTCCACCGCGCCCGCCTGGATCTCAAGGAGAAGATGGAGCGGTTCCTGCCATGACCTGCCACGAGACCCGCGAGCGGCTGTCCGAGCTCCTCGACGAGGCCCTCCTCGCCCGGGAGCGCACCGACGTCGAAGCCCACCTCGCCGGCTGTCCGGAATGCCGCCGCGAGCTCGAGCGGCTGCGCGCCACGGTTTCGTTGCTGGCGCGTGTCGAGCCCGTGCGCGCGCCCGCCGGCTTCGTGGATCGCGTCATGGCCGCGGTGCGCCCGGTCCCGTGGTATCGACGGCTGGCCGCGTGGATATTCCTGCCGCTCTCGATCAAGCTGCCCGCGGAGGCGGCGGCCATGGCCCTGATCGCCATCATGGCCGTCTATCTCTTCCAGCGTGACCCCGAGCTCCGACAGACCGTCAGACCAGATCTTCAAGTGACTCCGCCGCGTGCCGAAGCCCCGGCCCCGCGTGAGGAGCAGCCGGCATCCTCACCCGTCCCGCCACCGTTCAAGGCCGCCAAGGTCGAAAGACGGAGAGGAATGGAGCCCGCCCGCGAGAATGTCCAGGAGGCCGAGCGGGCCACGCGGGACGAGCGTGTGGCAAGCACCCAGCCTTCTCCGTCCGCCACGGCCGAGGACAAGTTGACCGAGAAGAAGAGAGAAGGTGAAGTCGGCCGTCTCCAGAAGGAAGGGCAGGCGCCCCAGAGCGCCGCACCCCCGGCGCCCTATGCCGCGCCGGCTCCGGCGGCTCCCGCCCAGGCGCCACCCGAGTCGCGGGCCAAGAGCCAGGATGCGAGCGAGCGCCCGCCCCGGATTCTCGCTCCCGCACCGCCCGCACAGGCCCATCGCCAGGCCGGGGCCTTGAGCTTCTCCGGTCTCCTCGCCGTCAAGGACCGCCGCGCCGCCGAGCAAGGGCTGGCCGAGCTTCTCGCGCGAGTGGGCGGAAGCGAAATCTCACGCCGTCGCGACGCCGCGCAGAGCGTGGTCGATGTGACGGTGCCCGAAGCCCGCTATGCCGAGTTCGCCCGCGGCCTCACGACTCTCGGCGTCTGGAGCCCCGAGCCACATCCCACGGTCCTGTCCACGGAGCCCGCCGCGCTCCGCGTCACCATCCGCATCTCGGAGTAGCATTTCGCGTTGAGTCCGCGGGAACTTCCCCGCTCCGACCCGGTCTAACCCTCCAGAAGCAACCGACCAAGCATGTGGAGGATAGACCCATGTGGAGACGGACCAGTGCCCTTTCCTTAGCGCTCCTGCTCTGGAGCACGAACCTCGTGGGGGCGGTGCCGCAAGCCATCACGCGAGACGATCAGAAGGATCTGATGGTGACCATCTACAACGGCAATCTCGGCCTCGTGAAGGACACGCGCGAGATCAGGCTCGATGCCGGCATGCTCGAAGTGCAGTTCGCGGATGTCGCCGCGCAGATCGATCCGACCACCGTGCATCTCAAGTCGCTCACCGACCCGTCGGGGCTCAAGATCCTCGAGCAGAACTACGAGTACGACCTCCTGACCTCGGCCAAGCTCATGGAAAAGTACGTGGGCAAGAAGGTGCGGCTCTACCAGTCGAACGGGACGTATCAGGAGGCGACGCTGCTCAGCATGAACGGACCCGTCTACGAGATCAATGGCCAGATCCACATGGGGCATCACGGCCAGGTCGTGCTCCCCGCCCTGCCCGACAACCTGGTCTCGAAGCCCACCCTCGTGTGGCTCCTTCGTAACGCCAGGGCGGCCGCCCAGCGCGTCGAGGCCTCCTATTTGACCGGCGGCATCACGTGGAAGTCCGACTACGTCATGGTGATCAATCCCTCCGACAGCCGCTCCGATCTGACCGGATGGGTCACCATCGACAACAAGAGCGGCGCGACCTATTCGAATGCGGCGCTCAAGCTCGTGGCCGGGGACATCAACCGCGCCCCCGATCGCCGGCGGGAGGGACGCGTGCTGGAGAAGGCGGCCCTCGCTTCTCCTGCCTCCAATGCCAGCCGGGACTTCAGAGAAGAGACCTTCTTCGAGTACCACCTGTACTCCCTCGACGGCCGCACCACCATCAAGGACAACCAGACCAAGCAGCTCTCCTTGATGTCGGCGGCGGACGTGCCCGTGGACAAGCACTTCATCTACTTCGGCGCCGCCGACTACTACCGCACCTCCTACGGGCTGCCCGTCTCGAACCAGAAAGTCGGCGTCTATCTCGAGCTCAAGAACAGCAAGGAGAACCGTCTCGGCGTGCCCCTGCCCAAGGGCCGCGTGCGCGTGTACAAGGCCGACGTCTCGGGCAGCCAGCAGCTCATCGGCGAGGACTGGATAGAGCACACCCCGAAGGACGAGAAGATCAAGATCAAGATGGGCAATGCCTTCGACGTGGTGGGCGAGCGGGTCCAGAAGGACTGGAAGCGCATCGCCTCCAACCTCTACGAGGTCGAGTGGGAGATCTCGCTCCGCAACCACAAGAAAGAAAGCATCACCGTCGAGGTGTTCGAGCCCATGCCGGGCGACTGGGAGGTGCTCCGCGCCAGCCAGCCTCACGAGAAGATCCAGGCCTTCACGGCCAAGTGGAATGTCTCCGTGCCTAAAGAAGGCGAGGCCAAGCTCAGCTATCGCATCCGAGTGCGCTTCTGATGCGGCGAGCGGCCGCGGCCGGGCTGGCAGTGCTCGCCCTCGGGTTTGCCGCGGTACCGGCCCTTGCGCTCACCTGCATGTTCCGGCCCTTCCAGGCGCCCGGGGAGCGTTTCGGGTCGAGGGAGCTGATCGCCCACGTCGAGGTGCTGGACGTGCGCGCGGACCGCACCATGGAGGTGCGCGTGCTTCGCGTCCTGCACGGACGCGAGGCGCGTCCCATCATCTCGATCGACGTCAGCGGATCGCTCGCCTGGAATATGCCGAAGCAGTGGGGCTTCGAGTCCTTCACCCGTGGCACGCAATGGGCAATGGTGCTGCTCCCCGCGCGGGAGGGCCCCACGGCCTGGCAGCTCGAGGTATGCCGGGCCTTTCTCAAGGTGGAGAGCGGTGTCGCCACGGGCCCCATCAGAGACTTGACGCGAACGGAACGTGTGCGGCTCGACGTCCTCGCATCAGAAATCGCCGCGCCTTGAATCCCGCCTGACCGGTTCACGTGCACGCAACAATTGCGGAGGGACGATCAACAAATTCAATACGATCACACGCAACAATTGCAGCGAAATGAGGGGCGCTGTCAGTCAACTTGACGATTGCCTGAGCCCTCGGTCCTAACCCCTCGTTGTTCTTCCCTCTCAATTCTTGGCCTCGGGTTTGCTCTCCTACCTGTCGAGGAAGTTTTGATGGACGCCCAGATTCTGGGCTGCGTCACATTCGACGAGAGCGAACGATTCGAACGGACGATAGAGGAGAAGACAGTGATGCGGTCATTGCCCTTCAGATTCCTTGCCGCCTGCTTACTGGGCGCGTGCCTCATGTTCGCCCCGGCGGCATATGCCGAGCCGCTCATGGTGACAGGCTTTACCGTCGGCTCCCAGACGATTACTCTTACCGACCCGTTCAGGAACGGGAACGTGCACGCGGGAGCCTTCAACCTGAATCCGCCCGCGGGTGAGATCGCCTACTGCATCGACCTGGCCCAGACCATCAGCTTCGGTACCCTGTACACCGACTACACCAAGTCATCGCTCGCCCTCGACGGCGGACTCACGGCGGCTCGCAAAGGCGACATCGCCCGGCTCTTTCACGGCTTCTACGACACCTCCTTGCTGAATTCGACGAACAGCGCCGCCTTCCAGCTCGCCCTGTGGGAGATCGTGTTCGAGACCGGAGCCAGCCTGGACGTTGACAGCACGCACGGGGCCACTCGAGGCGTGAACTATGCGACGAGCCCGGACACGCCGGGCGGGGTGATCACGACGGCGAACGCGTGGCTCGCGGGGCTGGGCGCCTTCTCGACGGACACCACGGGCCTGTTCACTTATCGCAGCGGAGAGCATCAGGACCAAATCGTCTACCATCGCACCCCGGAACCGCCCACGTGGATCATCCTGTGCGCGGGTCTCGGGCTGGTCGCGCTCCTGATGCGGCGGCGCGTGAAGTCATAGACCGAGCAGCGTTGGCCTGAGGGGTCGCTCGCGAGAGCGGCCCCTTTTTCATTTGTCGCGCTTCCGCCCCTTCGCCGCGCGGGCGGCGCGGATTGTGCTCGGCGGCCCCATATGGTATACGCTCGGCAAGTCGTGAGGCCACCGTTGCCCTCGCTTTCATCCACCTCCGGACCGGTGACTGAGGAGAGCCCCTCATGAAGAAATGGGCCCTGCTGTCCAGCGTGCTGTTTCTCATCGTGCTCGGGGCCGCCCCGATCCCTGCCCATGCCCAGGCCAAAGACACGCTGGTGGTCGCCCTGACCTCGCACGCGCCGACCCTTGACCCTCACATGCACTTCGAGCGGGTGGGCATCCTCCTCAACATCAACATGTTCGACTCCCTCCTCCACCGGAACACCAAGCTGGAGTTCGAGCCCTCGCTCGCCACCTCCTGGAAGCCGCTCTCGGACACCCAGTGGGAGTTCAAGCTCCGCAAGGGCGTCCGGTTTCACAACGGCGAGACCATGGGCGCGGAGGACGTGAAGTACTCCTTCGAGCGCGTGCTCGACCAGGCGAAGAAGTCGCCCCAGTACGGCAATATCCGGGCCATCAAGGAGGTCCGGGTGGTGAACCCGGACACCGTCCACATCATCACCGACAAGCCCTTCCCCCTGCTCCTGGAGCGGCTCGTCTTCTTCCCCATCGTGCCCAAGAAGCACGTCGAGACCGTAGGTGACCAGGCCTTCGGGACGACCTCCCCCGTGGGCACGGGACCGTGGAAGTTCGTGGAGTGGAAGCGCGATCAGTTGATCCGCCTGGAGGCCTTCGACCAGCACTGGCGCGGCCGTCCGGCCTTCAAGCATCTCGTATTTCGTGCCATTCCCGAGATCGCCACGCAGATTGCCGAGATCAAGACGGGCGGCGTGGACATCATCCGCAACGTGTCCGCCGACATCGTCCCCGAGCTCAAGACCCACCCTCAAGCCTACATCTCGTCGACGCCCATCCTGCGTGTCCACTACGCAGAGCTCGACATGCGCTCGGCGCCTTTCGACAAGAAGCTCGTGCGGCAGGCGGCGAACTATGCGGTGGACAAGCAGACCATCATTCAGAAGATGATGGGGGGACTAGGCCGGCAGGTCGCGACCACCGTTCAGCCCCTGGCTTTCGGCTTCGATCCCGAGGTCAAGCCTTACCCCTATGACCCCAAGAAGGCCAAGGAGCTCCTGGCCCAGGCGGGCTATCCCAACGGCGTAGACGTGACCTTCCACAGCGCCTTCATCGAGTTCCGCCCGGTCTTCGAGGCCATCTGCCAGATGCTCACCGAGGTCGGCATCCGCACCACCCCGCGCATGTGGGACCCGGGACCCGCGTGGAACAAGTTCCTCCAGGCCGAGGGGAAGGCCACCAACGGAATGTACGGCAGCTGGGGCAACTACTCCGTGTTCGACGCCGACGCGGTCCTCCACCCCCTGTACCACACCGAGCCGGGCGGCTGGATCGGCAAGTGGTACGCGCGCGTGGAGGGGCTCGACCGCCTCATCGACGAGGGCCGCTCCTCCGTGGACCAGCCCAAGCGCAAGCGCGTCTACTCCCAGATCCAGCAGCTGATCCGGGAAGAGGCGCCGAGCATTTTCCTGTGGACGCAGTACGACACGTTGGCCATCTCGAAGAAGGTGCAGTACGCGGCCCGCGGGGACGAGTGGCTCTGGCTCTACGATGCCAAGCCCGGCCGCTAAGGAGCTCGGAGGGGGGCTCCGCCCCCCTTCCGAAACCTCCCCCCGGGAATGGTAGGTTTCTCTCCATCAGCCCGCCGCGGGGCCATGACTAGCCCGGATTATGTGCGAACACCTGACCCCCTCACCCTGCCCTCTCCCCCAGTGGGGGGGAGGGATCAGAATGAAGAGAGCCGCGTGGCGAGAGTGTTCTCATCCCTCTCCCCCGCCGCGGGGGAGAGGGCAGGGTGAGGGGGCCATACGACGAGAGAGTCCCCTTGATGAATAGTCCTGACTAGGCCGCAGTGCTGACCCTCGTCGCGCGCCGGATCGTGCGCCTGCTCGTCGTGCTCGCGGGCGTGTCGCTCGTCACCTTCGCGATCCTGCACGTCAGCGGCGACCCTGTCTCGCTGATGATGCCCGAGGCGCCCGAGGCCGACCGCGCTGTCCTGCGCCAGTCCATGGGCTTCAACGACGCCCTGGCCGTCCAGTTCGGCCGCTTCGTGTGGAATCTGGCGCGGGGCGACTTCGGCCACTCCTTCTTCCACCGCGAGCCCGCTCTGCCCCTCGTCCTGGCCCGGATGCCGACCACGCTGCTGCTCACCGTGCTCGCCATGGGGCTCTCGCTGCTCATCGCCGTGCCCATCGGGATCCTGAGCGCCGTCCGCCGCAATTCCGTCTTCGATCACGGCGCGACATTCGTCGTGTTCCTGGGCACCTCGATGCCCGTCTTCTGGACCGGGATCATGCTGATCCTGCTTTTCGCCGTACAGCTTCGGGTCTTGCCGGTGTCGGGCTGGGAGAGCTGGGCGGCCCTGGTCCTGCCCGCCCTCACCCTCGCCACCTTCTCGACACCTCTCCTGCTCCGCATCGTCCGTTCGAGCATGCTGGACGTGATCAACCTCGACTACGTACGCACCGCCCGCGCCAAGGGCGTCTCGGAGTGGCTCGTCATCTGCCACCACGCACTCGTCAACGCGGCCCTCCCCCTGGTCACGGTGGCGGGGCTCCAGTTCGGTCTGGCTCTGAGCGGCGCCATCATTACCGAGACGGTGTTCGCGGTGCCCGGGGTGGGCCGCCTCATCGTGGGCGCCATTCGCCAGCTCGACTTCCCCATCGTCCAGGCGGGAGTCTTCGTCGTCGCCCTCATCGTCGTCCTCGTGAACTTCGCGGTCGACATGCTCTACATCTACCTGAACCCGCAGATCCGGGTGCGCTGAGCCCGCCGTGTCCATCAGGACGCTCGCCCCGCCCTCCGTTGCCGTACCCGAGGCGGCCCTGCGTGGCGAGGAGCGCTCGCGGGTGTGGCGAAAGCTCGTGCGCAACCCCGCCGCCCTCGTGGGCGCCGTCGTGCTCCTGGTGGTGATCGGCGCCGCCGTCGCCGCTCCCTACGTGGCGCCCCACGATCCCAAGCGCCAGAGCCTGATCCGTCGCTTCACGCCGCCGGTCTGGGCCCAGGGTGGCAACGTCAACTATGCGCTGGGCACGGACCAGGTCGGCCGCGACATCCTGAGCCGCATCATCTACGGCGCGCGGATCTCGCTCGTCGTGGGGATCTCCGCGATGGTGGTGAGCCTCCTGGTGGGTGTCAGCCTTGGCCTCCTGAGCGGGTTCCTTCATGGGCGCGTGGACACGGTGATCATGACGGTGGTGGACGTCCAGCTCTCCTTCCCCCAGCTTTTACTCGCCCTTGCCTTCGTCGCCGCGCTGGGACCGAGCCTGGTCACCATCATCGTCGTGCTCGGGCTCACCGGCTGGGAGCGGTACACGCGCGTGGTGCGGGCCGAAGTGCTCGCGCTGCGGGAGAAGGACTTCGTCGAGGCCGCCCGGTCCATCGGGGCCAGCCCCGCGCGGATGGTGCTCCGCCACCTGCTGCCCAACACCTTTTCCTCCATCATCGTCATGTCCACGCTGCAAGTCGCCCAGGCCATCCTGCAGGAGGCGGCGCTGTCCTTCCTCGGCGTGGGCACCGGGAGCGCGTATCCGACCTGGGGTCAGATGATCGCCCTCGGCCGGGACTTCGTGAGCGTGGCGTGGTGGCTGGCCACTTTCCCCGGCCTCGCCATTCTCCTCACGGTGCTCGCCATCAATCTCGTGGGCGACCGGTTGCGCGACGCCCTCGACCCCCGCATCGGCTGAGCGCGCGGGCCCTCACCGATTCCGGGTGGCCTCCCTCAGCGATACGCGCACGGCGGGACCGGGGTTCTCCAGACCACGGCAGGAAGGTGCCCTCCCTCGGCGAAGAGGCGGAGCTGCTGGGAAGGAGCTCGCGGGGCGAGGCGCTTGCCGCCAAGCGCCATGAAATACGCCCCGCGCGTCACGTCGAGACCGAGGCGGCGCAGATCGTCGGCGCCCCGCAATACGGTGCCCCGGCGTGTTGCCATGAGCCGATCGGCCGAGCGCGGCCCGATGCCGGGCACCCGGAGCAGCTCTTCGCGCGACGCGTGCAGCAGCTCTACGGGAAACTGCGCGGGGTGAGCGAGGGCCCACGCCGTCTTCGGGTCTTGATCCAGGACAAGGTTTCCGTCTGATCCGAAGGTGAGCTCCTCGAACCGAAACGCGTACTGGCGCAGCAGGTGCTCGGCCTGGTAGAGCCGGAACTCGCGGGCGGCCGGTGTCGGCGGCAACCCCTCCATCGGAGTGCCGGCCACGGGCTGGAAAGCGCTGAAGTGCGCATGGTGGAGGAGGCCGTTGCCTTCGAGCCGGCTCACGAGCTGGAGAAGATCGCGATCCGTCTCGCCCTGAGAGCCCACCACGAACTGCGTGGTCGTGCCTGACGGCGCGGCGAGGTGGGCCCGTCCCTCATGGCGCGCGTCGCGGGAGAGCTCTCCCGCGAGCACGAGCTTGGGCAGGAGATCGCCTGAGAAATCCTTCTCCTTGGCGAGCCGCCGCACCACGGCATCGTTCGGCCCTTCGAGGTTGATCGAGAGGCGGCTGGCGAGCTGAGCGGCGGCGCGGACCTGCCCCTCGTCGGCGCCGGGCAGCATCTTGAGGTGGACGTAGCCGGGGAATCTCTCGCGGCGCCGCAGGATGTGAACGGTCGCGAGCATGCGGTCCATGGCCCGCTGCGGGCGCCCGGGGACACCCGATGTGAGAAAGAGCCCGTCGGCCATGCCCGCGCGATGGGCTTCCATGAAGGTGCGGGCGGTCTCCTCCGGCGAGAGCGATACCCGGCGCACCTTGCCGCCGCAGAACGTGGGGCAGTAGCCGCAGGATAGCGAGCAGGCATTGGTCTGCATGACTCGCATGAGCTTGCTGGTTCCGCCGCCCGGCATCCGCACATTCCGGATCCCCACCGGCCCTTCCTGGACTCGCGATCGGCCCGGAAGGCCGTGTTCTCGGTCATTCGTTGCCTCGTGGCTCAGCAATGCGAATCGCTGGTACCTGTCCATGGTGGCCCTCCCCCGAACTCGGTGGTCGTGAGGGGGTATACTATACACCTGATGAGTTACTAGGCAAGGCACATAATCAACTCAGAACGAGCACGAAGGCTTGGCTCAGCGCCCGGCGGCCTGGTCCCCGCGAAGGGTCATGCAAGTGCTGACCGCATGAGCCACGAGCTTGCCGTCCGAGACCACGTCGCACTCCACGAGGGAGACGGTGCGCCCGGTACTCTTGACGCGGCCGCGCGCCTCGAGCCGCCCCGTCCACACGGGACGCAGGAAGTTGACCTTGATCTCGAGCGTCGCATACGACTCGCCCTCCCCGAGCGTGGTCATGAAGGCCCAGCCCATGGCGGCGTCGGCGATGGCGGCGAGGATGCCGCCCTGCACCGTGCCCATGGGGTTGGCGTGGGCGGGAGTCGGGTCGAGGGCGACGACGGCCTCGCCCTGCGCGAAGGCCTCGAGCCGCATCCCGATGAGCGTGGCGGCGGGCGGGGGCGGCATCTCGCTGCGCAGCATGCGCTCCATCCCGTCGAGCAGTTTCGCCATCACGCCACTCCGGGGGAAGCGGTCACCGGTACTTCTTGACGGCCGCTTCGATGGCGCCTCCGGCGCGGGCGAGATCATCCGGCAGCATGACCGGATGGAACTCGATGCTGGCATTGAACGCGAGGAACCACGGCTCGGCGATCGCGGGGATCTGGGAGGCGTCCTGCATGTCGAGAAATAGAAAGGCCGTCCGTTGACCATGGTCGTCGGTGAAATAGGCGGCCTCGGGCCTCAAGTCCGCCAGGATGGACTGGATGGTGGTGCCGAGCTTGCCGGCCTTCGCGGCCCCGTTCCCGGCTTCGACAGGGATATTCACCTTGACGAGGAATCGCATAGATCACCTCCTGGGGTCAGGTCTTGCAATCCAACATCTGACCGGCGGGCTCTAGGTGCGTCCTCTGGGGCGACCGGCCAGCTCATGGCGCGCGACGCGGGAGTCGGATCGCTACGTGCTATGACCGAAGATCCTCGAGACGAACGCCGCGCCCGCTCTTGAAGGCTGCCCGGGCTTCGGCGACTCGGCGAAGGAACTCCGGGTGGTGCTCCAACCGGTAGTCGAACCAGTCGTCTTCTGTTCCGAATCCGATCAGGACGCCCGCAGGCCTTCCGTGCCGCGTGATGATGATCTCCTGAGTCTCCGCCAGGCGCAGGAATCGAGACAGGTCATCCTTCACCTCAGCCAGCGCCGCCTGGCGTACCGGCCGTCCCGTGGGAGGCAAGCCAGCTGGCCGCTTGGGCCTTCGTGACGATAGCGAGGACTTCGACGGCTTCGTGCGTAACGTCATAGAACACTCTCCCCTCTCCAACCCGGAGACGATACTGGGGCTGGCTCAAACCCCGCAGACGTTTGATCCGGCTCTTGCTCCCCCGGGTAGGTTCGTGGCGCAAGTGCCGCTCCAGGGCATCCCGCACTTCGGCCCGACGGTAGGCCGGGAGAGATCTGTAGGCTCTCGCGGCCTCAGGCGCCAGGACGACCTCGTACCGCATTCTGGCTAGAATATAGCCATATTGTCCGTCCGCGTCAATTCGTATCTATCGGTCGGAGGGGCCCGGCTTGCCCCTCCAGCCTCGCGTCAGGAAGAGCGCACGAGAACCAGGTAGAGATCAAGAAGGTTGGTGTTGGTGGGGCCGGTCATCACGAGATCGCCGAGAGATGAGAACACCGGATGCGAGTCGTTTTCGGAGAGGCGCGCTGGGGGCTCAAGGCCTTGCGCGCGCGCCCGGGCGGCGCTCTGGCCGTCCGCGATGGCTCCCGCGGCGTCCGTCGGGCCGTCGGTCCCGTCGGTGCCGGCGGCCAGCACGACGACGTCTTCGATGCCCTCCATGGCGAGCGCAGCGGCAAGAGCGAACTCCTGGCAGCGGCCGCCCTTGCCCTTGCCCCTGACCGTGACCGTGGTTTCGCCTCCCGCGACTAGGCAGGCCGGCGGCCCCACGGGTCCCTTGCCCTCCTTGATCTCACGCGCCATCTCGACGAACCGGCCGGCGATCTCGCGCGCCTCACCCTCGAGGGCCCGGGTCACGACATGAGCATTGAGACCGAGCGCACGTGCCCGTGCCGCGGCGCCCTCCACGACGAGCGCATTGTTGCCGATGACCGTGTTCTTCACCCGCTCGAAGATGGGATCGCCCGGCTTGGGGGTCTCCGGAAACTCGCCCCGGGCGCCACGCTCGAGTCTCTCCACGATGGCCCGCGGTGCTTGCTCGCGCAGGCCGAAGCGGTCGAGGATGGCCAGAGCCTCCGCGAAGGTCGAGACATCCGGCGTCGTCGGACCCGAGGCGATGACATCGAGGGGGTCGCCGATCACGTCGGAGAGGAGCAAGGCCTCCACGCGGGCGGGAGCGGCCGCGCGGGCGAGCTGGCCGCCCTTGAGCAGCGAGCAGTGTTTTCTCACCGCATTGAGCTGGTTGATGGTGGCGCCGGCGGCCAGGAGGAGACGGGTCACCGCCTGCTTGTCGGCAAGCGTCATGGGGGGCGCGGGCGCCGGGGTCAGCGCCGAGCCGCCGCCCGAGACCAGGACCAGCACGAGATCCTCGCCCGTCGCCGACTCGGCGAGCGCCCGGATCTCCTTCGCCGCCGCCTCGCCGCGCTCGTCGGGCACCGGATGGCCCGCCTCGGCGAGTCGGATGCGGCGGGTCGGCGCGAGGTAGCCGTCCTTGACGGCCACGACCCCATCGGCGATGCGCGCGCCCCAGGTCTCCTCCACGGCCGCGGCCATGGCGCCCGAGGCCTTGCCGGCTCCCACCACGAGGACGCGCCCGGGCGCCGGCGGCATGATGGACGAGAGGGCGCCGATGGTGAGAGACCGGACATCGCCGGCCTCGAGGGCGGCATCGAAGATGGACCGGGCAACTTCGCGGAGGGTCAACGACGAAGCTTCTGGAGCCGCCGTCCCGCCTCGATCAGCATGTCGTCGGTCTTGGGGAAGCAGAAGCGGATCTTGGTACGCCCGAGCTCCTTGGTCGAGTAGAACGACGAGCCGGGGACGGTCGCCACGCCGATGTCCTTGACGAGGAACATGGCGAACTCGTGGTCGTCGGCGCAGCCGTATTCCGGCAGCCAGTGCGCCACGTCCGTGAGGATGTAATAGGCGCCCGCGGGCTTGAAGGCCTTGAAGCCCGCCTCCTCGACCTTGCCGAAGAGCAGATCGCGCCGTGCCTGGTAGCTCTCGCGGAGATGCACGTAGTACGAGTCGGGAAAGTTCAGCGCGGTGACGGCGGCCTCCTGCAGCGGATGCGGAGCGCCCACGGTGATGAAGTCATGGGCCCGGCGTATGCCCACCGAGAGCTCGGCATTGGCGATGGCATAGCCGACGCGCCAGCCCGTGACCGAGTAGGACTTCGAGATGCCCGAGATGGTGATGGTCCGCTCGGCCATGCCGGGCAGGGTGGCGATGGGAATGTGCTGCTCGCCGTCGTACACGATATGCTCGTAGATCTCGTCGGTGATGGCGAGGAGGTCGTGAGTGAGGCAGAGATCGGCGATCTGCTGGAGCTCCGCGCGCGAGAACACCTTGCCGGAGGGGTTGTTGGGGCTGTTGAAGACGATGGCGCGCGTGCGCGGCGACACGGCCTTTTTCAGCCGGTCCGGGTCGAAGGAGAAGCTCGGCGGCTCGAGGGGCACCCAGACCGGCTCTGCCCCGGCAATGATGCACCCCGGCCCGTAGTTCTCGTAGAAGGGCTCGAAGATGATGACCTCGTCGCCCGGATTGAGGAGGGCTAGGAGCGTGGCCAGCATGGTCTCTGTCGAGCCACAGCAAACCGTGACGTTCCGCTCCGGATCCACCTCCATCCCATAGAACTTGCGGTACTTCTCCGCGATGGCCTTGCGCAGCCTGGGGGTCCCCCAGGTGATGGCGTACTGGTGGAAGTCACCGTCTATGGCGCTATGGGCCGCGTCGAGGAGCTCCTTGGGTGGGAGAAAATTGGGCATGCCCTGGGCCAGGTTGATGCCCTGATGCTGATTGTTGATCCGGGTCATCTCCCGGATCACCGACTCCGTGAACCCCTGGACGCGGTTCGAGATCACGGCAGGACCATGTCGCCTTCGATGGGATCCACCTTGATGCCCTGCTGGCGCAGCCAGGCCACGCCCTGCCCGAGCTTTTCGTCGGGAGCCTCGAGCTCGAGCACCATCCAGCCGTGGTCGGCGCGCACATCGGCCCGCCGGATATTGGGGATTATGCCGAAGTCCGCCACGAGGCGGTAGATGATGGGCTGCTGCACCAGCTCCGAGGGGAAGGTCAGCCTCACCCTTGCGCGGGCCATGGGATCGGTTCCCGGCGCCCGGTTTCCTGGGCTCACCGTCCTCCCGCGATCGCGGGGACGATGGAGACGTGATCGCCGGCCTTGAGCACCGTCTTGTCGCCCTGGAGGAAGCGGATGTCCTCCTCGTTGACATAGACATTGATGAAGCGGCGCATCTCGCCGCTCTCGTCCACGAGGCGCTCCTTGAGCCCGGGATATTGCTTCTCCAGGCTCTCGATCAGGCCGGCGACGGTGTCGGCCTGGCCTTCGACCTCGGCCTGGCCCTTCGTCAGCGAGCGCAGCGGCGTGGGGATGCGGACGAGCACGGGCATGGATTGTCTCCTTCGCGCCGGCTCAGCCGGCGGCCTTTGATTTGAGATCCGCCAGCGCCTGGTCGAAGACCTGGAGCGAGGGGCGGATGGTCACGTCCACGGACAAGCGATCGTAGAACACGTCGGGCGTCTTGAGGCCATTGCCCGTGATGCAGATGACGATGGGTTCATTTCGCGGGATGCGACCGGAGTCAATGAGCTTCTTGGTTGCGGCCACCGTGACGCCGCCGGCCGTCTCGGTGAAGATGCCCTCGGTGCGGGCGAGGAGCTGCATGCCCTCGATGATCTCCTCGTCCTCGGCATGCTCGCCGTAGCCGCCCGAGTCCTTGGCCGCGCGATAGGCGTAGTAGCCGTCGGCCGGATTGCCGATGGCCAGCGACTTGGCAATGGTGTTCGGGCGCACGGGTACCAGCACGTCCGTATCCTTCTTGATCATGGTCACGATGGGCCCGCAGCCCAGGGCCTGGGCGGCATACATCTTGGTCTCGCCCTCGGGGATGAGCTTGAGCAGCCGGAACTCGTTGAAGGCCTTGGCGATCTTGGTGATGAGCGAGCCGCCCGCGCAGGGCACCACCACGTGCGCGGGCGCCCGCCAGCCGAGCTGCTCGGCGATCTCGTAGCCGTACGTCTTCGAGCCCTCGGCATAGTACGGACGGATGTTGATGTTCACGAAGGCCCAGCGATACTTGTCTCCCACCTCGGCGCAGAGCCGGTTGACCTCGTCATAGGTGCCTTCCACCGCGACGAGGGTCGGCGCGTATATGAGCGTGGTGATGACCTTGCCCCGCTCGAGGTCCGCGGGGATGAAGATATAGGACTTGAGCCTGGCCTCCGCGGAGTGCGCGGCGACGGAGTTGGCCAGATTCCCCGTGGAGGCGCAGGCGACCGTGTCGAAGCCGAACTCCTTGGCCTTGCCGATGGCCACGGCGACCACGCGGTCCTTGAAGGACCAGGTGGGATGGCAGACCGAGTCGTTCTTGACCCAGAGTTCCTTGACGCCCAGCTCCTCGGCCAGGTTCCGCGCCCGCAGCATCGGAGTGAAGCCCACCGCCTGGCCCACCGGCGTCTCGCCTTCCGGAATGTTCAGGGGCAGGAGCGGCGCGTAACGCCAGATGCTGGGCGGCCCCGCCTCGATCTTTGCGCGGCTGATCTGGGAGGCGATGGCCTCGTAGTCGTAGTCGACCTCGAGGGGGCCGAAGCAGAACTCGCAGACGTGAATCGGGGAGGACGGGTAGTGGCGCCCGCACTCGCGACACTTGAGACCCTTCAATCTCTCCATGGCCTCTCCATCGGTAGGGGATTTGAGCCCCGGAATTAACCGCACGGCCCGGAAGCCATGCTTCCAGGCCACCGACCGAGCCAGCGATTTTCACTACTAGACACGTGAATATCGCAATTGTCAACGTAGCTTCGAGCGGCGGCGACGGATGCCGTATCATCGCCACCCGTGAGCCGAGTGTTTCCCCCCGCCCTCCTGCTCGTCTACGGTCTCGCGTTCGGCCACGCCGCGCTCGGGGGCGGGCTCCTCGTCTACGACGATCATCCGGGTCAGCTCTATCGCCTGCACCATGCCCTCGCCTTCGGACCGGCGCCGTGGCGCTTCGATCCAGGCTGGTGGGCCGGCTATGCCGAGCTTCAATACTACCCGCCGGGACTCTCCTGGCTCGGCTGGCTCCTCCACCAGATCTCGTGGGGCGCTCTGGGCGCGGAGGAGGCCTACCGGGTGCTTCTGTGGCTGGCATGGCTCCTTCCTGGACTCGCGACTTTCGCTTTGCTCGCGCGGCTACTCGGCAATGGCTGGCTGGCGCTTCCCGGCGCCTTCATCGCCATGACGCTGTCGGCGGGATCCCGGAGCGGAGTCGAGGAGGGACTCCGCTGGGGCCTCGTGGCCGCGCGTCTGGGCTGCGGTCTCTTGCCCGTCTTGGGACTTTCTCTCACGCGCTGGGTCGAAGGGAGCGGGCGGCTCCCAATCCTCGCCGCTCCGCTCCTGGCCGCGATCGTCCTGCTTCATCCCGCTCATGCGCCAGCGGCGCTCGCCCTTTTGGTGTTGGCCGCCTGGCTCGGCGTGGGTGACCGACGCACCCGATTGGGCCAGGGCGCTCTCATCGCGGTACTGGGCCTGGGCCTCGCGGCCCTCTGGCTCGTGCCGCTGCTCGCGCACCTCCGCATGGCGCTGCCTCTGGCCTGGGGGGATGCCTCTCCGCTCGCGCTGCTCCGAGGGCTCGCGCTCCAGCCGCTCATCTGGCTGTTCGTCCTTGGATGTCTGGCGGCCTGGCTCAGCCCGCGCGCGCACATGGCCACGCGCGCGACTCTCGCTCGATGGATACTCGCGTGGGTGCCGACCATGGTGCTGGTGATCGCTCTCGATGCGCTGGTCGCGGCACCTCTGGGCCTGGTTTGGCTGCCCGCCGATCGGCTCATGGACGGCCTTTTTCTCGCGCTGCTCGTCGGCGCTTCCCTCGCCGTGCCCCTTCTGCCGTCACGATTTCCCCGGATAGGCGCGGCTCCTACGGCGGCCACGGTGATCCTCGCGTGCGTCATCCTGTCGCACGGCGCTCGCGCTTCGGGCGAGCCGGCGCTCTCCCTATGGCCCGTGAGAGGCCAGTGGCCAAAATACGAAGAGGTGGTCCGCGGCAGCCGGCTCGAGGCGCTGTGGCAGGCGCTCCGCGAAGCTCCGGCTGGGCGTGCGCTTTTCGTGCGCTCGGCCATCACGCTCGAGTATCGTCCGGAGTGGTGGCGGCCCCACACTCATCTCACCGCTCTCACGCCGGTACGCGCGGGACGCGCCATCATCAACGGAACCTTCACCCACCCTGGCCCCGTGGCCGGCTTGTTCTACACGGGCTCGGCCGCGCCGCGTCCCATCACGATGCTCGTGGAGATGCGCGATGGCGTGACGCTCTTCGGCCGCCCGCTCGAGGCGCTGACCGCGGAGGAGTTCGCCGCCCACTGCCGGAGGCTCGAAGTCTCGGCCGTCATCGCAACCGACGAGGACACGGGCCGATTGCCATTTCTCGACGGAAATCAAGCGTTCTCGACCCCGATCCTTATCGGCCCCTTCAGGCTCTATGTGGGCCGCGAGCCGCTGCCGGTGCCCGGGCTGGTCGGGCCGCAGAGCTGGCGGCTTCAGCCTGCCCGCGGTTCCGCCGGATTCACCTCGACCGGCTTTGCCTTTTCCCCGCTCATGACAGCCGCGGCTGGCGGGCACGCCCTCGCCGTGCGTCGAGATGCTTTCGGCATGCTGGAAGTCGAGCTCCCCTCAGACGTCCTCGACGACATCACGCTCACGCATCCTCCCGGCCTGGCGGAGTGGACGGGTGTCCTGCTCTCCGTTCTCTCGGCGACCGCCCTGATTGCCCTCGGCCTTGCCCTTGTCAACCGCACCAGAGGTCAGCATGATTCGACGGCATGAAGCCTGACCCCTCGGCGAAGCCCGAACCCTCGCCTCCCTCGCACACTCACAACCCGCTCGTTCGCTACTTCCAGACTCTGGGCCCGGGCCTCGTCACCGGCGCCTCCGACGATGACCCGAGCGGCATCGCCACGTATTCCGTCGCGGGCGCCGCCTATGGCTATGGACTGCTCTGGACGGCGCTCTTCACGTTTCCTCTCATGGCCGCCATCCAGCTCGTCTGCGCCCGGATAGGTCTCGTCACGGGCCGAGGCCTGGCCGGGGCCGTCCGGCAATACTATCCGCGCTGGCTCCTGCTGGGCGCCTGCTTCATTCTCCTCGTGGCCAATGTCTTCAATATCGCGGCGGACCTGGGCGGGATGGCGGAGGCCGCCGCCATGCTCACGGGCCTCCCGAGCGTCCCCCTGCTCGTGCTCTTCGGCATCGGCATCACCCTGGTCACCGTCTACACGAGCTATGCGACCTTTGCCCGATGCCTCAAGTGGCTGACGGCAGTCCTCTTCGCCTATATCGTGGCGGCCTTTCTCGCGCGTCCCGACGGGCTGGCGGTGCTCCGGGCGACCTTCGTCCCGTCGCTCCAGTGGAATGGCGCCTCCATCGCCACGCTCGTGGGCATCCTCGGGACCACGATCTCGCCGTATCTCTTCTTCTGGCAGGCCTCTCAAGAGGTCGAGGAGGAGAAGGGCCGAGGCAAGCGGACCCTTGCCGCGCGTCGCGGGGCCACCCCTCACGAGCTGGCCGATGCGCGCCTCGACGTCAATACCGGCATGTTCTTCTCGAATCTCGTCATGTTCTTCATCATTCTCGCCACGGCTTCCACCCTCTACCGATCCGGCCACCGCGATATCCAGACGGCGCGGCAAGCCGCCGAAGCCCTGCGCCCCCTGGCCGGTGATGCCGCCTACCTGCTGTTCGGCCTGGGCCTCATCGGCACGGGGCTCCTCGCCATTCCGGTGCTCGCGGGGTCGGCTTCTTTCGCGGTGGCTGAGCTCTTCGGCTGGCGCGCCGGCCTCGATCTCAAGCCCCGGAGCGCCCGCCGCTTCTACTTGGTGCTGGCAGGGGCCATCGTCTGCGGCATGGTGCTGGGCGTTCTGGAGACGAATCCGATCCGCGTCCTCTTCTTCTCAGCCGTCCTCAATGGGCTCCTGGCCCCGCCCCTCATGGCGCTGGTCATGATGGTGGGCGGCAACCGGAAGATCATGGGCGAGCAGGTCAATGGCTTCTGGCTCCGAGTGTTCGGCTGGACCGCCACGGCCGTCATGACGGCGGCCGCCATCGCCTTCTTCGCCACCCTCGGCTCCTGAAGAACCGCCCCCTGATTTACTCAGCCCTCGCCTCGCGGCTGCGCCGCTCAGCTCGAACTGCGGCCCTCTCCCCCGAGACGGGGAGAGGGATCCACAAAGCTCCTGAATGAAACCCTCTCCCCCATCGGGGGAGAGGGCCGCTCTTCGAGCTGAGACGCTCGCCTCGAGCGGCGAGGCGAGGGCTGAATGAATGAGGGGGCAGCGTCGGGCGGTGCTAGCGCTCGGGGCCAATGGTGTGGCTGCCGAGCTGGCGCCCGGCCGCGTCCAGGATGCGCACCGTCAAGGTGTCGGGGTCGATGCGGACCACGCCGAAGTTGTCCGTCTCGCCCACCGCGAAGAGGGTGCGCGATCCCAGGCCCTGATCGAGCGGGCGCGGCCGACCGTGCCGCGCCGAAAGCGGACCGGCGATGAACTCATGGAATGACCATTCCGGCGTCGGATGATGGCGGATGAGCTCCGCATGGTGAACGTCGGCGGCCAGGAAGACAAGGTTCTTCACGCCGCGCACCCGGAGCTCGCGCAGGATAGCATCGCGCTCGACGGCAAAGCCGGTGCCATGCTCGTCGGGAAAGCCCACGACGTTGGCATTGCTCCACGAGTCGCGCTTCTCCTTGGTCCCCGTGGGCACGGCCAGCGGCACACTCGTGACCACGACCTTCCACAGCGCGGGGGAGGTCGTGACGCCGTCCACGAGCCATCGCCGCTGGGCGCGCCCGAGCATGGTCTTGTCGGGGCCGTCCGGCTGGGTGTTGGCGCTCCGGTACTGACGGGTATCCAGGATGAAGGCCTCGAGCAGCCGGCCCCAGCGGAAGCGGCGATAGAGACGGCCCGACTCCTCGGGGGGCGGGATGATGGGAAAGTAGTCGAGGAAGGCCTGCCGTCCTGCTGCCATGCGCGGCTCGGTCGTCCCGGAGAAATTGTCCACCACCTCATGATCATCCCAGATGGCGAACACGATCGTGCCCCGGAAGTAGTCCTGCACGGCCGGGTCCGCACGGTTGTACCGGTGCTTGGCCTGGTACTGCGGCAGCGTCTTCGCCACGAAGCCGCCGCCCGGGGCGACGTCGGGTCCCTGGCAGCGAAGATCGCCGTAGATGGTGTCGCCCACGAAGAGAAAGAAGTCGACGGGCACCCGCGCCATGGCGCGGAAGATCGGGTAGCCGCCTGTCAGGGGTCGGCAGTAACCAGGCGAGCCGAGGTCGCCGCTCCAGGCGAAGGTCACCGTGGCCGGGGCGTTGGGCTCGGGCGCCGTGACGAACCCGCCCTCCAGGGACGCGGCGCCCTGGCTCAGCCGGTATCGATACCGTGTCGCCGGCTCGAGGCCGGTGAGCCGGAGCTTGCCGGTATGATCGGCGGCGAACGAGAGCGGTACGTTCGCTCGTCTGTCTTCGCCGCCATCGACCCGCGCGTAACCCAGGGCGACGGCCGGCAGTCCACGCCCCCGGACCCAGATCACCGCGCTGCTCTCCGTCACCTCGCCCACGGTGACGAGGAGCCGGGCCTCCTCGGCCCCGGCCACCGTCGCCCAGACGACGAGCATGGTCGCGGACACCAGCCGAACTCTCATCGCTCGCAGTTGGGTTCAGAAGCCAGCAGGTCGCTCAAAAAGGCCCAGATGCGAGGCGGCGCCCGAAGGCCGCAGGTGAGGCGTACTCTCTGTACGTTGAACCTGCGGCCGAGGGCGCCAACGAAGCAGATGGGCCTTTTTCAGCGACCTGACTAGACGAGAGGGTCGTAGTTGAAGTACTGCCCTGACGTCTCCAGGGGCACCAGGTGATGCTTGAGCGTTCCGGGGAAGATCTCGGCGAGCCGCTCCGGCGTCCACCCCTGGTCGTGATGGATATTTCGGATCGGCCGCATATGGCTGAAGAGCATGATCTCCTTGCCGCGAACGCCCAAGACCTGGCCGGAGATCTCCCTGGCCGCATCGCTCGCGAGAAAGACGGCCACGGGGGCGATGTGCTCCGGGCCCATCTTCTTGATCTTCTCCACGCGGGCCTTCTGCGCGTCGGTCTCGGTGGGGATGGTGCCGATCATGCGCGTCCAGGCGAAAGGCGAAATGCAGTTGGCCGTGACGTTGTAGCGGGCCATGTCGAGCGCGGTCACCCTGGTCAGCCCGACGATCCCCAGCTTGGCCGCGGCATAGTTGGCCTGGCCGACATTGCCCACCAGCCCCGAGGTGGAGGTCATGTTGATGAGGCGCCCCCACTTCTTCTCGCGCATGTGCGGCACGGCCGCCCGGGTGACGGAGAAGCAGCCCTTGAGATGCGTGTCGATGACGCCGTCCCACTCCTCTTCTGTCATGTTGAAGATCATGCGGTCGCGGAGAATGCCGGCATTGTTCACGACGATGTCGATGCTGCCGAAGTGGTCGAGGGCCGTCTGCACGATGGCCTGGCCCCCCGCCATGGTGGCCACGGAATCATAGTTGGCCGCGGCTTGCCCGCCCAGGCCCTTGATGGCGCTGACGACATCGTCGGCGGGTCCATGATCGCTGCCCTTGCCATCGGCGCCGCCGCCGTAGTCGTTGACCACGACCTTGGCGCCGTGCTGGGCCATCAGGAGGGCGATCTCACGCCCGATTCCCCTCGCCGCGCCGGTCACCGCCGCCACCTTGTCCTTCAGCATCGGAGTCGCCATCGGAACCCCTCTCTCTCCGTTGAGTGTGATCTGGTCAGATGATGCCGCGGGAGGCCAGCGTCTGGATCTCTGCCGCGTCGAGCCCGACTTCACGCAGGACATCCCGCGAGTGCTCTCCGAGCGCGGGCGCGCCGGTGCGAATGGTGCCGGGGGTGCCCTCGAGCTTGACGGGCGTTCCCATGGTGGTGAAACGGCCGGCGCGCGGGTGGTCCTGCTCGGTGATCATTCCGCTCGCCACCACCGCCGGGTGCTTGACCACCTCGGCATAGCCATTGACGGGAGCGCAGAGCACGTCGATCGCCTCGAATTCGGCCATCCAGTCCGGCACGGTGCGCTGGGCCATCAGGGTCTCGAGCAGAGGAACAAGCTCCTTCCGGTTGTTCCGGCGGTCGGTGGCCATCGCGAACCGTGGATCGTCGGCGAGGTCCGGCCGACCTATGAGCTTGCAGAAGGGCCGCCACGTTTCCTCTTTCCATACGGCCACGAAGATCCAATCGTCCTGCGCGCGAAAGGCCTGGTAGGGGACGAGCTCGGGATGCCCGCTGCCGTAGCGCGGCAGGGGCTGGCCGGTTTCGTGAAACACCGAGAGTCGCGCGGTATGAGACAGCAGGATGCCGTCGAGCAGGCAGGCGTCCACCCGCTGTCCCTCACCCGTACGGCCGCGAGCGATCAACGCGGTCAAAATGCCCTGGATGGCCAGGAGCCCGCCCATGGTATCGGCCACGGGCGCGCCCACGAGCGCCGGGCCGCCGTCGGGATCTCCCGTGATGGCCATCAGCCCGCCCACGGCCTGGGCGAGCGCATCGAGCCCGGGCTTGGCGCGCCACGGCCCCGCGGGGCCGAAGGCCGAGACCGAGCAGTAGATGAGGCGCGGATTCAGCGGCTTGAGCGTCGCGTAGTCGATGCCAAGCTTCTCGGCCACGCCGTTCCGGAAGGCCTCGATGATCACGTCGGCCGTGGCGGCCACGCGGTGAAATGCCTGCTGGCCCTCGCGGGTGGTGAGATCCAGACACAGACTGCGCTTGTTGCGATTGACGGTGAGGTGGAGGATGCCCTCGCCGCCTCGAGCGATTCCGTACACGGTGCGTCCGGCATCCGGCGCCGCGCGCGATTCCACCTTGATGACGTCGGCCCCCATATCCGCGAGGTACATCCCGCAGATGGGGCCCGCGATGAGATGAGCCATCTCCAGCACGCGGATGCCCGCCAGTGGCGCCGTCGGGGTCATGGCCGCATCAACCTACCACACGACCCGCCGCCGCGCGACGCCCCGAGGGCAGCATGCCGAACTCCCACAGGCGGCTCAAAAAGGTCCAGATGCGAGGCGGCGCCCCGTTGTTCGAGTTGAGCGGCGGGCCCTGGCCGACGCGAGACGAGGGCTGAGTCGATCCGCAGGTGAGGCGTAGTTCTCACTCAGCCCTCGCCTCGCGGCTGCGCCCCTCAGCTCGAACGGCCACGTACGTTGAGCGTGCGGTCGAGGGCGCCAACGAAGCAGATGGGCCTTTTTCAGCCGCCTGCTACGCGCGAGACTGGCGGATGGTCAGGGCGGCCACGAACTCCGCGCCGAGGATGAAGACGACGCCGGTGTAGTAGGAGAACATGGCAAGGCCGACGAGGGCGCCGAGCGGCCCGTAGATCCTGTCGTAGACGCCCATGCGCAGGATGTACCACCGGAAGAGCTGCTTGGCGCTCTCGAAGAGCACGGCGGCCAGGAGGGCCCCGGCCAGCGCCGCCCCCGCGGGAATCTTGCGGTGCGGGAAGTAGCGATAGGCGATGAAGAAGAACGTGGAGCTGAAGGCGAGGGCCAGGGCCAGGCTGAGAGACCTGATCCACTCGGCCCGGATCTCGAGAGGCGCGAGGAGCAGGATTCTGATCCACCCGAAGATATCGAAGACGAGAATGCTCGCGAGAAACATCACGCCCATCAGGAAGAGCAGCAGGATGTCCTTGAGGGCGCCGCGCAGGAAGCCCGTGCCCTTGGTGAACCCGAAGATGTCGTTGAGCACGAGGCGGATGGAGGCGAAGAGCTGGCTCGCGAAGACGAGCAGGATGCCCGTGCCGAGGAGGCCGGACAGGCGGCGGCGCCGGATGATCTCGCCCAGCGCCTCGCGCAGCTCGTCCTTGTAGACGGGCACGAACTGCGCGAGCTGGTTGAGCACCGCTTCCGAGGCGGCCCGGCGGCTCAGGACGAAGCCCGCCAGCGCCACGATGAAGAAGAGGATGGGCACCAGGCAGGTCAGGAAGCTGAAGGCCAGGCCCGCCGCCATGAAGAAGCCGCGGTGCTGCCGGAACTGGGCAATGGTGGTCCGCAGAACCCGCATGGAGCTCCGCTAGACGTTGCTCTTGATGAGGCCGCCGTCCACCTGCGCCACGGTGCCCGTGATATAGGACGCCCGCTCCGAGGCGAGAAAGACCACCATGCTCGCGAACTCCTCCGGCGTGCCGATCCGGCCCATCGGAATGTCGGCGGTCGAGCGCTCGGCGATCCACGCCTCCAGGGTCTTGCCCGCGCGCGCGGCCAGGTCCTTCTGATGGCCCATGAACCGGTCCGTCATGATCCGTCCGGGCAGCACGAGGTTGACGGTGACACCGTCCTTGGCCACCTCACCGGCGAGCGTCTTGAACATTCCCGCGATGGCCGGCCGGATGCCGTTGGAGAGGATGAGCCCTTCCACGGGCTGCTTGACCGAGCTCGACTGGATGGCGAGGATACGCCCCCACTTCTTCCGCTTCATATCCGGCAGCACGGCGCGGATGAAGCGCACGGTGGAGAGATGCACCTGCTCGAAGGCCGCCTTCCACTGCTCGTCGGTCATCTGCTCGAACGGTCCCGGCGGGGGCCCGCCCACGTTGGCGACCAGGACGTCCACACCTCCCCATTTTTCCTTCACCTGCCCGACGACCCGCGTGATGTCCTCGAGCTTGCTGGCGTCGGCGGACACGGCCAGGACGTCGGCGCCCGTCTTCTCGCGCACCTCGTCGGCGGCCGCCTCGAGGTCGGCCTCCCCGCGCGCGCACATGGCCACGCGCGCGCCCTCGGCGGCCAATCCCATGGCCGATGCCTTGCCCATGCCCTTGCTCGCCGCCACCACGAGCGCAGTCTTGCCCTTCAATCCGAGGTCCACGGTGTCCTCCGGTCAGGGAGTCTGCTTGTAGAAGTCGGCCCGATCGCCGCCCGTGACGTCCAGCCGCTTCAGCTCATTGTCCCGCATCACCTCGAGCGTGATGCGCTCACCGGGGCCGCGCAGCCAGAGCGAGAGGTAGAGATCCTTGCGCGTGGGCACCTGGCGGGCATCGAGCGAGACGATGACGTCGCCCTCCTGGATGCCCGAGCGCGCCCCCGGACCATTCGGCACCAGGCCCGCCACCACCACCCCCTCGTCGAGCGGGTGGGCGAAGACGCCGAGCCAGGCCCGCTGCGGGCGGCTCACCACGCGCCCATAGCGCAAATACTCGGCTCGGTTCTGCTCGAAGCACTCGCCCGGGATGGCGAGGGAGCAGCGCCCGATCTCGGACAGGTTGAGGGACACGACACCGACCATCCGTCCCGCCATGGTGAAGAGCGGTCCCCCGCCGAAGCCCGGATTCGAGGCGCTGGAGACGAGGCTCCGCTCGAGCAGGTATTCCCAGGGGGCTTCGAACTCCCCCAGATATGTCAACAGTCCTCCCGCGACTTTCCGCTCGCGCGGTCCGGTCGACCCCAGGGCGAACACGGACTGGCCACGCTCGAGCCGATCCGAGGTGGCCACCGGCACCGAGGCGAGACCCGACCGCTTCACCTTCAAGAGGGCCAGGCCCAGCTCGAAGTCCTGGGCCACGATCTCCGCCCGCTGGGTCCGCCCCTTGGCGAAGCTGACCTGTATCGTCTCGCCGCCCATGACGACGTAGTTGACGGTGAGGATGAGACCGGAGGGATCGATCACCGTCCCCGTGCCCATTCGCTCATCACCGAGGATGCGCGTGGAGGGATGCGACGGGGGCACCTCGGTGTGGATGTACACCACCGAGGAGAGGCATTGCTTGACGAGCTCGATCGAGGCATCCATGAATCAGTTGCCCACGCTAGCACGTCGCCCCATATCAGAGCAACGGTCGGGCCCTCGCGGCCTGTTCAAGTGATTCCCCTTCCCTCGCGAGAAGGAGTGTTCCGCTTCGAGCGCCGGCTTCGCCGTCGCAATTCTCGGATTGCTCGCCTCGGACGGCCTGGCCCCAGCCCCACGACGTCCTGCGGCTCGCCCTGCGTCGGGGGAGGCTTCGGAAGAGGGGCGGAGCCCTCCTCCGAGCTACCTAGCGCGTGGGCGTCGCCTTGAGGGTACGCGCGAGGAATTCCTCGATGCGACGGCTGGCATCGGCGGCGGCCTGGGGATCATAGGCGATGGTGACCCCGAAGGTGCCGGGTGTGAAGGGCTGCTCGATGTCCTTGAGCACTTCCTTCTTCTGGCCGACGACGTCGAAGTAGTGATAGGCGCCCGGGTACTCGACCAGGGTGACGTCCGCGCCGCGCGCCTTCATGGCCGTGACCATCTCGCGGCAATACTGCGGTGGGGTCCAGTTGTCGGCGCCGGCGATCAGCAAGAGCAGCGGACGGATGACCAGCTCCTTCGCGTAGTCCCGGCATCCGCCCGGGTACATGGCGATGGCGGCGGCGTAGCCTGCGCGCGGCAGGGCGACGCCGCGGGCCCGCGCCCGCTCGAGGGTCGGCCCATTGATGACGGACATCGCGAACAGGCCCCCCTGGGACCATCCGAAGGAGGCCACGCGATCGGGGATGACGAAGGTCTTGGATTGTAGGAATTGGAGCGCGCCGATGGCGTCATCGAAGCGCGCGGTGCTCGGACCGCTGTCTCCGCCGCCCGCACAGTCGGCCGGCTCCTTGCGCGGCCCGAAGCTGTCCACCACGAAGGCGACGTAGCCTCGCTCGCGGAGCCAGTGCGCCCAGGTCTCGGTTTGCCGGACGATGCCCTGGCAGCCGTGGAAGAGCACGAGAGCGGGGAAGGGGCCGGGCCCGTCTGGCTTGTGGAGCCTTCCCGCGATGCGCTGGGGCGCGCCGGGCGTGGCATTGTCGAAAGAGATTTTCCCGGCGCACCCGGCCGCGACGGTCGTCGCCAGGACGGCGACGAGGGCGAGTCGGCGCGCTTTCATGCGCGGAAGTATAGCGCAGTCCGGGAAGCACCTCGCGCGCGGCGTGCGGTACAATCCCCGAAGGGGGGCCATCCATGCCAGTGCAAATCGTCGAGTACGGCGACTATCTCTGACCGTGGTGTTACCCGGCGGCCGTGCGCCTCCGGCGACTGAAAGACGAGATGGGTGACGACCTCGTGATCCAGTGGAAGGCCTTCCCGCTGCGCCCCGAGCCTGATCCCACGGTGGCCTTCAAGGGCACCTACCGCGAAGAGGGCTGGCGTCGCTGCGGCGCCATGGCCGCCTCTGACGGCATCACCTATACTCCCTGGCCGCGCGAGGACTACCCGAACTGGTCGCTCCCGGCCCTCGAGGCCGCGAAGTGCGTTGCCCTCCAGGGCTCCGAGGCCTTCGATCGCCTGCACCTCCGGCTCTACGAGGCGTTCTTCAGCCGCAGCATCAATATCGCGAAGCCGGACGAGCTGCTGGGTGTGGTCAAGGAGACGGGCGTGGACATGCCACGTTTCGTGGCGGACTGGGAAAGCGGCGCCGCCCGAGAGGCGGTGGGCCGCGACTATGAGGACGCGCTGACGCGCGACAGGGTGCGCGCCATCCCCACCATCATCGTGGAAGGCGGGCGCCGCCTCACCGGCCTCGTAGATCTGCCCACCTATAGAAAGGCGATCGAAGAGGCGTAGATCGGGTAATGCGCGAACGGAGCGCCACCCTCACCCCGGCCCTCTCCCTCCCCGAGGGAGAGGGAGTTCTTTGCATTCCCTCTCCCCCATCGGGGGAGAGGGCCGCAGTTCGAGCTGAGCGGCGCAGCCGCGAGGCGAGGGCTGAGTAGATCAGGGGGCGGCGCGCACATCATGAGTGAGCCCGAGTGGCAGGCCGAGGCCCGCGAGCAGTTCGAGCTGGGCTATCAGGCCCAGATGGCGGGTCGGCTCGAGGAAGCCCTGGAGCGCTATCGTCGCTCGCTCGCCATCCAGGAGACGGCCGAGGGCCACACCTTTCTCGGATGGGCCATGGCGCATCAGGGCAAGCACGAGGAAGCCATCGAGGAGTGCAAGCGCGCCATCGCGGTGGATCCCAGCTTCGGCAACCCCTACAACGATATCGGCTCCTATCTCATCGCCCTCGGCCGCGACGAGGAGGCCATCGCCTGGCTCGAGCGGGCCAAGCGCGCGCCGCGCTACGAGCCGCGCCACTTCCCCTACGTCAATCTGGCCACCGTCTACGCGAGGCAGCACAAGGTGCAAGAGGCGATCCGTGAGCTCCAGCACGCCATTGCCATCGAGCCTCGCCACGTGGCGGCGCGCCGCGAGTTGCATCGGCTGATCGGCCTCCTGAATTGAGCGGCCTTCCCCTACCCTTCTACGACAACCGACTCCTCTTCGGCCACGCCGCCCGGCCAGGGCTCATCGCCTTCGAGACGGGCGAACACACTGTCCGGATCTGGTCGCGCGCGGCGGGCGAGACGCGCGTCTCCGAAGAGCCGTTCCGCCCCTTCCTGCTCCTCGCCGATCCGGATCTCCTGAAGGACTTCAAGGGCGACGCCGGGGTGACGCCGCTGGACGGTGCGGGCACCTATCGCTGGCTGGCCGAGCTCGGCTCGTGGAGCCAGGGCCTCAAGGCGCGCGACCATATCCAGAAGGTCTCCGGGCGAGCGCCGGGCGCGCCCGACGCGCCCTACCGCTTCCTTTCGGATCCCACCCAGCAGTTCTTGCTGCGGAGCGGCTGCACCTCCTTCCTCGGCATGGGGTTCGAGGGTCTGCGTCGCATGGCCGTGGACATCGAGGTGACCACGGCCCCCGGCTTCGAGTTCCCGAACGCCGCGCGGGAGTCCGACCGCATCATCGCCATCGCCCTTGCCGATTCCACGGGCTTCACCACCGTTCTCTCCGGCGCCCTGGTGGACGAGGCGGATCTCCTCCGCGAGTGCACACGGATCATCCGCGAGCGCGATCCCGATGTGATCGAGGGGCACAACATCTTCCGCTTCGATCTCGAGTACATCGAGGCGCGGGCCCGTCGCCACAAGGTCGCGCTGACCTGGGGACGTGACGGCGCCACCCTCGGCAGCTACCCCTCGCGCATGCAGATCGCCGAGCGGACCATCGGCTATCGCCGCTACCGGATCCGCGGCCGGCACATCGTCGACACGTGGATCCTCGCCCAGCTCTACGACGTGGGCGCGCGGGACCTCGAGTCCTATGGGCTCAAAGACGTGGCCCGCCACTTCGGCATCGCGGCGCCGGACCGCACCTATCTGCCCCCCGAGGACATCCCGCGCATCTTTCGCGAGGAGCCCGAGCGGCTCATGGCCTATGCGCGAGACGATGTGCTCGAGACCCTTGGGCTCTCGGCCATCCTCTCGCCTCCCTACTTCGTCCAGGCCCAGGCCCTGCCCCTCGGCTACGAGGCCGTGGTGCTGCGAGGCAATGCCACCAAGATCGACGCCCTGCTCATGCGCGAGTACCTGCATCGCGGGCGCGCCGTCCCCTCGCCATCGGCAGGCCGGGCGGTGGCGGGCGGCCACACCGCGATGCTTCTGAGCGGCGTGGCCAAGGGCGTCCTTCACGTCGACGTCACCTCCCTGTATCCGTCCCTCATGCTGACCCAGGAGATCGCGCCGGGGGGAGACGGGCTCGGCGTCTTCCCCACCCTGCTCCGCGACCTCCGCGAGTTTCGGGTGGCGGCCAAGCGCCTGGCTCGGGAGGCCGCCGCGCCCGCCGAGCGGACACTGGCCGGCGCGCTTCAGCAGACCTTCAAGATCCTCATCAACTCCTTCTATGGATATCTCGCCTTCTCCCAGGGTCACTGGAATGACTACGATGCCGCCAACCGCGTGACGGGCGAAGGTCGCGCGCTCGTCCAGCGTCTCGTGGCACGGCTCGGGGAGCTGGGCGCCGCCGTCATCGAGGTCGACACCGACGGCATCTACTTCGTCCCGCCTTCTTCATCCCTCTCCCCCACTGGGGGAGAGGGCCGCGTTTCGAGCCGAGACGCTGCCGACGAACCGGAGGTAAGGAGAGCGGCGAGGCGAGGGCTGAGTGAGGCTGAGGGGGAGAGTCATCTCGTCGCCGAGCTGGAACGTGTGCTGCCCCCGGGCATTCAGCTCGAGCTGGACGGCCGCTACGAGGCCATGTTCTCGTACAAGATGAAGAACTACGTGCTGCTGGATGCCCGCGGCAAGCTCTTGGTCAAGGGCTCGGGCCTCCGCTCACGCGGCATCGAGCTCTTCCAGCGGCGGTGGATGGAGGAGATGTTCCGTCTGCTCCTGACCGGACATGCGGACGAGATCCCCGCGCTCAATCAGCGGTGGCAGACGGACTTCCAGGCTCACCGCGTGCCCGTCAGACATTTCATGAAGACGGAGACGCTGCAGGAATCGCCCGCGGGCTATCAGGACAAGGTCCGCGAGGGCAAGCGGAATCCCTCCGCCGCCTATGAGCTCGCCCTCCGCTCGCAGCGGCCGTATCAGCCCGGCGACCAGGTCTCGTACTATGTCACGGGCGCCGACAAGCGCGTCAAGGTCAACGAGTCCGCCAAGCTGGCCGTGGCCTGGGATCAGGCGGCGCCGGACGAGAACACGGAGTACTACCTCGACAAGCTCGACGATCTCTACGAGAAGTTCCGTCCCCTCATCGAGCAGGACGGCCTGCGGCCTGCGGGGGAGACCGAAACGCCCCCCGAGTCGCCCCAGGCAGAGCTCGAGTTCTAGCTCCCGGAACTCCGGGCGAGGCTGGTGCGAGCGTTAGCGTGTCGTCGGCCCGCCCCCTTTATCTACTCAGCCCTCGCCTCAGGGCTTCGCCCTTCATCTCGAACGGCGGCCCTCTCCCCCTCCGGGGGCGAGGGATTCGGAAATGGCTCCCTCGCTTTGCACTGGATCCCTCTCCCCCATCGGGGGAGAGGGCAGGGTGAGGGGGCGAGTTGTCGCGAGGCGCGCTACCAGGCCAGCTCGAGCTGCCGCGATCGCGCCGGCCGCTCCGCCGCGATCCGGTCGGCCCGACTTCGCCCGGGGAATTGGGCTTCCAGAGCCAAGCGTTCCGCCATCTGCCCGATGCGCGCCCGGTAGGCTGACTCAGCGGAGGCTCCCCCGGCATAAAGATCTCGGTACCGCGCCAGGAGATGCGGAAACTCCTTTCCGATGAAGTCGAGGAAGAAGGCGTGGGTCTCGCCCCGCAGGAAGAGAACATTCCAGATCGCCTCGCGGGCCCCCGCCTCTCGGGCGGCAGTGAACAGCGCCCCCAGCTCGGCTTCGCCATCCGTGAGGAAGGGAAGCACGGGCATGGCAAAGAGCCGGGTCGGCACGTCCGCGGCCGTCAGGATCGCCATGGCTTCGAGTCGGAGGTCGGGGCGGGGTGCCCGAGGCTCGATGCGCCGAAGCAGCGCCGCGTCCGTGGAGGCGATCGAGACATTGACCACGAGCTCGCCGGTGGCGGCGATCTCGCGGAGGAGCCCGAGGTCTCTCGTGATGGCGGGTGACTTGGTCGTGATGCCGACGCGGAGACCGGGCACGCCCCGTATGGCCTCGAGCACGCTTCGGGTGACCCCAAAGCGCCCCTCGGCCGGCTGATAGGGATCGGTGGCCGTGCCCACCGCCACTTCCTCGCCGCTCTCGCGCGCCTTGCGCAGGCGCGCCACGAGTCGGTCATCGTCCGCGCGCTTGATGTAGATGCGATGCTCGAACTCGTCGGGATCGACATGCCCCAGATAGCCGTGGGTCGGGCGCGCATAGCAATAGCGGCACCCGAACTCGCAGCCTCGATAGGGGTTGACCGTCCAGCCGAAAGGCATGCGCGCATCTGTCAAGCGGTTCAGGAGCTCCGCGCTGGCAAGGCTCCGGAACTCCACGCGTCGCCGCTCATCGACGACGGCGCCTATCCGATTCACAAAACCGGGGGCCGGCACGCCTGGCGTGTTCATAGGCTCCTCACATGTTGAGTATACTACCGCCGGAAAAAGCCCCGAGGTCTTCTCCCCGGGGCTCTCCTCTATTATATATGTACGCGCTTATCTAGCGCCGCCAGCCTCCGCCGCCGCCCCCTCCACCCCCGCGCGGACCACCGGGACCTCCGCCGCGGGGACCGCCCCCGCCCCCCGCACCCCGTTGAGGCTGGGGCCGGGCTTCGTCCACGACGAGGTTGCGATCGCGGAAGAGGCGGCCATTGAGCATCTCGATGGCCTTGGCCGATTCTTCCTTGGTGGCCATCTCCACGAAGCCGAAGCCTCGCGGCCGCCCCGTGAACTGGTCGGTGACGATACGCACCGACTCCACCGTGCCGGCTTGCTGGAAGAGCTCGCGGAGATCCTCTTCCGTTGCCTGGAAGGAGAGGTTGCCGACGAACAGCTTTGCAGGCATCACTGGCCTCCTGCCGCGATCAGGACCGAAGGTACACTCTCCCCGGCTCACCGGCGGCGCATGGGGATTGCTCCCCGTAAAACGCGTCCGCGCCACGAACCCACGCTGCCGGCCCGTTTTGCGTGCGCATACCCTACTGATGCGCCCACCGGGTGTCAAGGACAAGTTCGCATAGTCGAACGAGGGATGTTCTTTGTTTCACGAAGCCTTATGAGCTTGGCTGGCCAAAAAAACCGTGATTGGCGCCCCGCCCCTGGGGAAGAAATGACTCGCCTACAGGTAGACTCCCCGGCTGATGCCACTGTCTATGGTGATCGCCACCCCGCTCAGGAAGGAAGCCCGCGCCGAGGCCAGGAAACAGATCAGGTCGGCGCACTCCTCGGGCGTGGCGATGCGTCCCAGCGGATAATTCTTGTTCAATTCGGCCAGGAAGGTGTCGAGATCCTTGCCGGCGGCTTGGGCCTGCTGGCGCTGGAGGTTGTCCCAGCGCTCCGTCTTCACCGGTCCCGGCGAGACGGCCGTGACGAGGATATTGGAGCGTGCGCCGAGATCGGCCAGGGCCTTGGTGAAGTTGATGAGCGCGGCATTCGCGGTGCCGCCCATCATGTAGGTGGTGGCGGGATTGCGGGCGGCTGCCCCCACCACGTTGACGATGCGTCCCCCGCCCTGCTTCTGCATGACCGGGAAAACGGTTCGCGCCATGCGGATGTAGCCGAGGAGCTTGAGGCTCCACCCGCGCATCCACTCGTCGTCCGGGGTCGTCAGGAAGTCCCCGCCCTTGATGGCGCCCGCGTTGTTGACCAGGATATCGAGCCGGCCGAGGCGCGTGAGGGCCTCGGAGGCCGTCCGCTCCACGCCCGCGAGCTCGGAGAGATCGACGGCGAGCGTTTCCACCGTCTGTCCGGTCTCTCGCTTGATGGTGCCCGCGGCATCCCCGAGCGCCTCCGCGCTCCTGGAGCAGATCATGACGCGCGCACCTTCCCCCGCCATGGCCCGCGCCGTGGCGAGCCCTATCCCCTTGCTGCCTCCCGTGATGAGCGCTGTCTTGCCCTTCAGCTCGAGATCCATGGCTCGTGTCCCTCTCCTGGTGGTCAGTCGTACTTCGTGGCATAGCGCGTGAGCATCTCGTCCCAGCTGGCCGCGGGCAGACTCTCCGCCCATTGCCGCCCCTCCGGGTCCCTGCCGAAATACTCGGTCATGTAGATCTGTGCCTCGCGTCGGCTCTGGAAGAGTCGCCACACGTGGGCGGCGGTGCCGCCGGGCCGTCTGAGATAGAAGACGGGATCGGCCGGCCCCTGCGGCTCGTACTGCGTCCGCTCGCCGAGCTGGTTCATGGTGATCCAGGCCACGCCGATGCCGTGCGCGGAGAGGACGCGCGTCTGCAGCGACTCGACGTCGGGCAATGACTCGACATCCGTCAGACGCGGGCCGTAGTAGATCGGCACGGCCGAGTCTTCCACCGCGAGCTTGGCGGCCAGGGGCGGCCCGGTTTCGTCAAGGAGCGCCTTGGCGCGCGCCCCCATCCAGAACTCTCCCCTGACGAAGAGATCCGGCCAGGCCTCGACCAGTTGCCCGGCCGCCATCTTGGGGCGACGGCGCGCGATCTCACCCTGGTCGGCGACCAGATAGAGCTTACTCATCGGAGACACGGACCGGGAAGCGGGGCACCTCGTTCCAGTCGAAGCCCGTGGGCGCCTCGTCTCCCAGCTCGTCGATGCGCGCCAGGCAGCGCTGCAGCGCTCGGCCGAAGGGGTCGAGGGGCACGCCTTCGAGCTGCCGCTCGAGGACCTTGCCGCAGCCGTCGTGGAGAAGCGACAGGGCCCCGCTGACATTGCGATTGGCCAGATGCTGGAAGCCGACCGCGACCTGGATGAGCCCCTGCAGGGCCACGCGCGCACTTCCGTCGGCGCGCATCCAGTAGGGCTCGAGGAGCTCGTGTACCTCGAAGTAGAGATGCGCGTGGAAGAGCAGCGCGGCCGAGACGAGGGCCGTGGCGAGGGGCGGGTCGGCGGGGTCGAAGGGCCGACGGCGCAGCATCCGCCGGGCCCGCTCCGCTCGCTCGGCGAATTCCACCTCGTAAGCCTTCCAAGCGCCCTTGAGCCGCCAGACGCCCTCGCGGTGCTCGAAGAGATCAGCGGGGAAGGCCTGGGGAACTTGTTGGGCCGCCGCGGGGGCGCCGGACTCGACGCAGACGGCCGCGACCACCTCGAGAGCCTGGCGCGCCTGCGGATCGTGGAGCGCGTCCAGGATCAGCTCCGCCAGGCGGTTGCGCAGCGGGAGGGGAAGCGCCATGGCGCCCGCCCGCGGATCCTACAAGCGCTCCACGCGCGTGCCCGCGAGTAGATCGTGGAGCGCCCGCTTGTCGCTGCGCAGACCGACCATGATGAAGCCGATGAGGAGAATGAATGCCGAGAGGAAGGTGGCGAAGTAGCGCCCGATGGCCTGGCCGAGGCTGAGAGGACCGCCGTCCATGCGGACGACGCGGATCTGCATCAGCATCTTGCCGAAGGTCTGGCCCCAGCGGAAGTGGAACACGATGAAGTAGAGGGCGCCAATGATCCAGTTGAAGAGATACGTGGCCGCTCCCACCGCTCTCGAGCTCCCGGCGCCACCCCCCACCGCCCAGCCCACGCCCCAGAGGACAATCTGGATCAGGAGCAGAAAGAACCAATCGATGAAGTAGGCCACCACGCGTATCCAGAAGCCCGCGGGCCGGACCTGAGCTTGCACACGCGGGACATAGGGGGTGGCGGCAGGCGGCGCGGTATACGACGGCGAAGCCGGAGTGGTTGGCCTTGAGAAGACCGAGCCGGGGGCCGCGGCGGGGGCCTCGAGGGTGGCGCCACAACGCGCACAGTACTGTGCTGCATCACCCTGCCACCCGCACCTCGGGCATGTCACCGGCATCGCGCCGTATCCTAGCACAAGTGCGGGCGCGCGCTTGTTTCGCCCACGGTATAATGCGCGCATGATCTCGGTCCGCGACGCGCAGGCCCAGGTCCTGGCCAGGATCACTAGTGTTGCGTCCCCCGAGATCGTCCCGCTGGCCAGCGCGCTCGGTCGTGTCCTTGCCGAGGACGTTCGCGCCGAGATGGACGTACCCCCCACGGACAATTCAGCCGTGGACGGCTATGCCGTTGCCTCCTCGGATGTCCCCGCCACGGGCACACGCGCATTCGACGTCGCCGCCGAGCTGGCCGCGGGAGCGGTCTTCTCCGGCACCCTCGAGCCGGGTCAGGCCCTTCGCATCATGACGGGGGCGCCCATGCCGGCCGGCGCCGACACGGTCTATCCCCAGGAAGTCGTCACGCGCGAGGGTGAGCGCATCACGGTGGGCTCCATCGCACCCGGAGCGAACCGGCGCCTGCGCGGCGAGGATGTGGGCGCGGGCCAGATCGTGCTCCCCGCGGGCAGCGTCCTGCGGCCCCAGGAGATCGGCGTGGCCGCCTCCCTTGGTCTCGCGCAGCTCTACGTCAGACAGAAGCCGCGCGTGGCCGTGCTCTCGACCGGGGACGAGGTTGCCGAGCCTGGATCGCCGCGCAAGTCTGGGCAGATCTACGACTCCAATCGCTTTTCCCTGCGCGGCCTCCTCGAGGCGAGCGGCGCCGAGATCGTGGATGACGGCATCGTGCCGGACCAGTTCGACGAGCTCCAGTCACGCCTTCTCCGGGCCTCCGAGTACGCGGATATCGTGTTGACCTCGGGTGGCGTCTCCGTGGGCGTTCACGACCTCGTGAAGGCCGTCCTCCAGCAGGCCGGCGGCATCGACTTCTGGCAAGTGGCCATGCAGCCGGGACGGCCCATGGCCGTGGGGAGTATTGGCCGCGCGCACTTCTTCGGCCTGCCGGGCAATCCGGTCGCCTCCATGCTGACCTTCCACCTCTTCGTGCGGCCGGCCCTCTGGAAGCTTGCCGGTCGACGCGACCTCTTCGTGACACCCTTTCGCGCCCTCGCCACGGAGCGCATGAGCAAGCGGACGGGACGCCGCGAATTCAAGCGCGGCATCCTGACCTTTGCTCACGACCGGTGGGAGGTGCGCACCACGGGCCCCCAGGGTTCGGGCATACTGACCTCCATGACGGCCGCGAATTGCTTCGTGGTGATCGAGGAGGCGCGCGGCGACGTGGCCGCGGGTGAGCCTGTGTGGGTCGAGCCCTTCACGCCCTGGTAAGCCCCCTCCCCTCATGCCTTCCGCCATCCGCACCGACCTGATCGACGGCCTGAAGCCGCTCGTGAGCGATCTCGCCATGGGCTATGCGCGCCGGCTGCCGCATCTCGCGTATGCCGATATCCGGCTCGAGATCGGCGAGGGAAAGTACGCCTCGTCCGAGAACGGCGCCTCCAAGAGCTCCGGGGAAGACACGGCGCTGGCCTTTGGCATCCGGGTGCTCGCGGGCGACCGCTCGATCGCCCCCGGGTATTTCGGCCGCGGGCTGGGCGAGGCCGACCTCTCCCGCATAGAGGCCGTGCTCAAGGAAGGGCTCGAGGCCGCCTATCGACGCGCCGTGGCCAATGCCGACGGGAAGGCGGAGGCGCGCGGCAAGTTCGGCCCGTTGGGCGAGTCGCTTGCCGATACGCGATTGCATCCGATCCGCATCTGCCAGGACACCGTGCCCGCGGTCTACGAGATGGACCCGCGCGCGGTAGACCTGGGCGCCATGGTCCGGTTCACCGAGGAGATCTCGCGGCGGATCAAGGCGACCGAGCCCGTGGTCGGCTTCAACTACATCTCGACCATGACCCAGCTTTCGCGCGAGCTTTTCGCCTCGTCCGAGGGCGCCCTCATCGACCAGGCCTTCGCCCTCACGCAGGGCATGTGCTATGTCGTGGCCAGCGGCACCGGCAACAGCCAGGAGCTCTACGACGTCGTCGGCCATCAGCGGGGCTGGGAGATCCTGGAGCGCGGCGTGGACGATCCGCTCATGCCCTTTCCTCCCTTCCCCGCCTTCGCCCTCGCCATGGCCCGCGAGGCCGCCGAGCTCGCCGCCGCGCCATCGCTGCCGAGCCTCGAGGGCGAGGTGACCGTGGTCACCGACCCCCACTACAACACGCTCGTCTCCCACGAGATCATCGGCCATCCCATGGAGCTCGACCGCGGGCTCAAGATGGAGACGGCCTATGCGGGACGCTCCTGGCTGCTCAAGGACCTCGATGACACCCAGGTCGGTCGCCAGATCGCTTCCCCGCTCGTCTCGGCCTTCTCGGATCCCTCGCTCCCCGGCTACGGGCACTACACGTACGACCACGAGGGCACGCCCGCTCGGCGCGTGGCGCATATCGACCGGGGCATCTTCAAGGGCTTCATGAACAGCCGCCAGACCGCCGCGATATTCGGCGGGGAGCCCAATGGCCACTGGAAGGCGACCGAGGCGCCCCTCGTTCCGCTCATCCGCATGTCCAATACGGTGTTCGACGGGGGCGACCGGGACCCCGCGGAGATCATCAAGGAAGTCGATCACGGCTACTACCTCGTCGGCCACAAGACACCGTCCATCGCGGAGAGCCGGGAGAACTTCCGGATCTCCGCCCGCAAGGTGTACGAGATTCGCCACGGGCAGCTGGGGCGCCTGTATCGAGATGGCGGCATCATGGCCGACAGTCGAGACTACCTCATGAAGGTGGACGCCGTCGGCCGTGACTTCCGACTCTATCCCATTCCGAATTGCGGCAAGGGACAGCCCATGCAGACCAAGAAGCTCGGCAATGGCGGCCCCACCATGCGCAGCCGCGCCATCCTCACGGGAGGCCAGGGCTGATGCCGTCGTGCTCGGGCTCGACCCCCTCACCCTGCCCTCTCCCCCACTGGGGGAGAGGGATTCAAGCACGTTGATGCGCCCCTCTCTTTCATCCTTCTCCCCCATCGGGGGAGAGGGCCGCCGTTCGAGATGAGCGGCGAAGCCGCGAGGCGAGGGCTGAGTAGATGAGGGGGCGGTTCTTCGCGGCGCTCCTCCTCGCGACGGCGATGCTGTGGGCGGCCCCGGCCCCGGCCGATGATCCGGAGGTGCCGGAGAAGTACGTCTCCGTAGAAGCGGCCAAGGCGCTCGTGGACAAGCGGCAACGTGTCGTCTTTGTCGATGTGAGAGAGAAGCCGCAGTACGACGATCTCCACATCAAGGGCGCCATCAATATCCCGCTCGACTCCATGCGCGGCCGTCTGCGCGACATCCCGCGTAAGGACTTCGTCGTCCTCTACTGAGCCTGCCCTCATGCCCTGGCCCGTGCGGCCTACCGGACGCTCTACCAGGCCGGCTACCGGAACATGGCGATTCTCGACGAGGGCATTCCCGGATGGACGGAGAAGCGCTATCCGACGGCTGTCACCGTGGCCCGGCGGCCCTAGGGCAATGATTCCCACTCCCTCGCGGGCAACAACGTTCCCTTCCGAGTTATCTAGTGCCGGCCCTGTCTGATCTCGCTCGCGCCGTGGGTGAAGGTCTCGCCTTCGTGCGGGCTCAGCCCGGCGTGCGAGAGGTCGAGATCTTCGTGGCGGAGAACCGTACCCTTCTGACCCGGCTCAACTACACCTCGCACATCCCCTGCAATGGCGTGGAGGAGCCGAAGAGCGCCGAGATGTATGGCGTGGGCATACAGGCCGCCTTCGACTCGCCCGACGGCGTCCTCATTGGCTTCGGATCCGAGCCCAGCGATCTCTCGACCGCCGGCATGCGACGGGCCTTCGACAAGGCGCGCCAGGGGGCGGTGCGGGATCCCGAGTTCCGCTCCCTGCCCCGACCGGGAGGAGCGAAGCGCGAGCTCTTCGACTATCACGATCCCGCCCTGCTCGCCCTCAGCGATGCGCAGCTCGTCGAGTCGGGGTGGAAGGTGCTGCAAGGCGGGCTCCGCGCGTTTCTCGCCTCCGGTAGCCTGGCCGAGCTCGCGGGCTCGGAGGCCGAGCTTCGCCGGCTGGGCCTCATCCTGGGTGGCGATGTCACCATCGTCCAGGAATCCATGGCCATTGCCTCGAGCCATATGCCCGAGGCCCAGACGGATGTGTCCACCCCCATGATGGGCTTCGTGACGGCCATGGTGGAATCGCGGGAGGCCAAGGGCTCGGGCTGGTCCACGGGCACGCGGCTCGATCATTTCACCGACGAGGCCGGCGTGGACGCGGCCCGGCGGGCCATCGAAGCCATCGGCGGCGAGCGCATCCCATCGGGCGACTACACGGTGATCTTCGGCCGGCAACCCGTCGCGGATCTCATGAACAACCTGGTCGTCCCCTCCTGTCAGGCGGGCTCCTTCTATTCCTCGAGCACGCACTTTCTGGGTAAGCTCGGCCAGCTCGTCGCCTCGCCGCGACTGTCCATCTACGACCACGGCGCCATGCCGGGCTTCATGGGCTCCAAGGGCATCACCTGCGAGGGGCTGCCGACCGGCCGCACGGACCTGATCAAGGAGGGAGTCTTCACGGGCACCCTCACCAACTGGTACGAGGCGCAGCGCCTCCTCCACGACCCCGAGCTCAAGGTGAAGCTCGGGGTGGACGCGGCGGCCGCCGCGCCCGCCCTCGTGGCCCGCAACGGCTTTCGCTATACGGGGGGCGGCGGGCGCGCCTTCGATACCTCGCCCGAGACCGCGGCCTCCAATATCATCGTCGAGGGCAGCGACCCCGTTGCCCTCGACGAGCTGATCAAGAGCGTGTGCGACGGGCTCTACATCGGCCGCATCTGGTACACGTACCCCATCAACGGGCTCCGTGCGGGAGACTTCACTTGCACCGTGGTGGGAGACTCCTTTACCATTCGCGACGGGCGCATCGCGGCGCCCCTCAAGGCCAACTGCGTGCGGATCAACGACAATATCACGAGGCTGCTCACGCACATCGCCGGCATCACCAAGGACCAGCGCGGCACTCTGGTGTGGGGCGTCGATGAGGTCGTCTACACGCCCGAGATCGCCGTCACCGGCGTTCACGTCGATGCCATCGCGGGCTTCATGGAGGCAACTGACTGATGGCCAATCCCGATCTCGCCAAGCTCGAAGCCATTGCCCGCGACGGGCGCGTGCAGATCCTCCGCATGCTCACCCATGCGGGCTCGGGTCATCCGGGCGGTTCTCTCTCCGTCATCGACATCCTGACCGTGCTCTACTTCAGCCGCATGAAGTACGATTCCAAGCGCCCGACCTGGGAGGACCGCGACCGCTTCGTCCTCTCCAAGGGCCACTGCGTCCCCGCCCAGTACTACTGCATGGCCCGGGCGGGCTTTTTCCCCGAGAGCCAGCTCCTCACCCTGCGTAAGCTTGGCAGCCCGCTCCAGGGTCACCCCGATCGCATGGCGCTCCCGGGCATCGAGGCGGCCACGGGCTCGCTCGGCCAGGGGCTGTCGGTCTCCATGGGGATGGCCTTGGGACTCAAGCTGGCCGGCAAGGGCGCGCGCGTGTACTGCGTGATGGGCGACGGCGAGACCCAGGAGGGCCAGGTCTGGGAAAGCCTCATGTCGGGGCCCAAGCTCGGAGCGCCCGACCATCACCTGGACAACCTCTGCGTCGTCCTCGACTACAACGGGGTCCAGCTCGACAACTTCGTGAAGAAGATCCTCGACATCGAGCCGATCGTCGACAAGGTCAAGGCCTTCGGCTGGCCGGTCCTCGACATCAACGGCCACGATCTCGCCCAGATCGACAAGGCCTTCGATCAGGCCGAAGCGACCAAGGGGGCGCCCACCTTCATCGTGGCCCACACCGTCAAGGGCAAGGGCGTGTCCTTCATGGAGAACGACCCCGAGTGGCATGGCAAGGCGCCCAAGCCCAATGAGGCCATCGAGGCCATCCGCGAAGTGGTCGGCGAGCCCGTTCCCGCCTCGGTGCAACCCATCCTCGACGAGCTGAAAGCTCTGGAGAAAAAGTGATGCCCGCCAAAGCCTCCCGCGCCGCGTTCGGAGAAGCCCTCCTCGACCTCGGGGCCAAGGACGAGCGCATCGTGACGGTGGACGCCGATCTGTCGAAGTCCACCATGACGGCCAAGTTCGCCAAGACCTATCCCTCCCGCGCCTTCAATGTCGGCATCGCGGAATCGGGGATGATCGGGCTTGCCGCCGGGCTAGCCCTGGCGGGCCGCATCCCCTTCGCCTGCTCCTTCGCCTGCTTTCTCGTCGGGCGCTTCGAGACCATTCGCGTCTCCGTCGCCTACAGCAATGCCCCCGTCATCCTCGTGGGCACACATGTGGGCGTGGCCATCGGCGAGGACGGGTACTCACAGATGGGGCTGGAAGACATGGGCTGCCTCCGGTCGCTGCCGAATATCCCGATCATCCAGCCCGCCGATGAGATCGAGACCAAGCAGGCCGTGGCCTACGCCGTCGAGCACCGCAATCCGCTCTACCTGCGGCTGACGCGCCAGAACCTGGAGCCGGTCCACGACGACAAGTACCAGTTCCGCTTCGGCAGGGCCGATGTCCTTCGCGCGGGAACCGACGTGTCGATTCTCGCCACCGGGGGTACCGTGTGGAACTCCCTGGAGGCGGCCAAGAAGCTCGCCTCCGATGGGGTCCAGGCCGAAGTGATCAATGTCGCCACCGTGAAGCCGCTCGACGAGGAGGCCCTGCTCCTGTCGGCCGGCAAGACCGGCCGCGTGGTCACCGTCGAGGATCACTCCATCCACGGCGGGCTCGGCGGCGCGGTGGCCGAGCTCCTGGGCGAGATCATGCCGACGCCCGTGAAGCGCCTCGGCGTGGTCGGTTTCGGCGAGTCCGGGGACGCCAAGGGCCTCTACGCCAAGCACGGCCTCGATCCCGACGGCATCGCCCGGAGCGTGCTGAAGTTCCTGAACCGCTAGGCAGGCTCTGGCGATGAGCGGAGAGCTCGAGGTTTGCTGGCCATGGGGAATACGTTCATAACGATCTCTTCCGCAGGCGTGAATCGTGATTTATCAAAGGGCACGCGTGAGCAGCCTTTCTGGGATGAACACGCGCAGTTCATCAATAAGCTTACCGAGGAAGGCTTTATCTTGATGGGAGGACCTTTGGTTGACGAAAGCGGCGCGCTCTTGATCGTCAACGCAGTGAATGAAAACGAAGTGAAAGCGAAAATTGAGAATGACCCCTGGTACGCGCACGGCATTCTCAAATTGGAGAGCATACGGCGGTGGCAAATCTTCATTGACGCGCGGAAGTAGTTCTACGCCGCGCGCGGCTTCTGGCCGCTGGTCTCGCGCATCTTCCCCGAGAACGCCGCGAGCCTCGGGCGGCCCGAGCGCTACGGGTTCCGTGTCGGCGGCGTCTTTCGGCGCCACGGGAAGCTCGGCGGCGAGTGGCGCGATTGCGTGATCGTCGAGTGGATGCTCGACGAGGACCGCGCTCGCTGAGCGCGGCGACCGGCTATGCTCTCCAGGTGATGATCCTCCTCGTGCTGCCGCTCCTGCTCCTCGCCGCGCCGGCGACCAGCCTCGCGCAGGAGCCGGCCCCGGAAGACTCGCCAGCTGTATCGTCCGCCCGCGCCGGCCTCGAGCGGCGCCAGACGCTGCCGCCCCCCGGGCTGATCCCCCCGGCCTTCTCGGTCAACGGGGTGCTGCGGGGCGGCGCGCAGTGGATCGTGAACCCTCCGCGCGCGAAGGACGACGTCTTCGGGTTTGGCGCGTTTGACGCCATCCTGATCTGGCGTCCCACGCCGAACGTCACCCTGCTCGCGGACGTCGAGGCCATCGTCGGCCCCGGGCCCGACGCAGCCCTGGGCACCCTGTCGCTCCTGAACGCCGAGACCGAGCGGCTCTTCGGGGACGACACCAAGGTCTTCCTGCGCGAGGCGTGGATCCGGCTGCAGTCGAGCGACGCCTCCATCCGGTTCAACGTGGGCAAGCTCGACGTCACGCACTACTTCGACCGCAACTTCTTCGCGGAGGACGAGACGCGGCAGTTCCTGAACGCCGCGTTGGCCGGCAACCCGCTCCTCGGGCAGCCGCGGAACGGTCCGGGCACCTCGCTCCGGATCAGTCAGGGCGACTGGCGCTACGCGTTCGGCGTGCACGCGCCCGGCGACGTGGACGACGACCTCTCGGGCCTGCCGTATTTCATCGCCGAGCTCGGCCGCCGACGCATCTTCCCGCTCGTTGGCCACTATCGCTGGTGGGCGCGCGTCGGCTCCGTGCCCGAGCACCGCGACGACCTCACGTGGGGCACGGGCCTCAGCATCGATCAGCTCGTCATCGCCGACACCGGCGTCTTCGTGCGCGCCGGACTCAGCCGCAGCGAGGGCGAGTCGCTGACCTCGCACGCGTGGTCCGCGGGCGTGCAGCACACGCCCTCGTGGCTCGGCCGCGCGAAAGACCTGGCCGGGGTCGGCTACTCGTTCCTGCGCCAGCCCGAGGGGCGCGAGCAGGTGGCCGAGGCCTACTACAACCTCTCCCTGGCCGACTGTTGCGCGATCATCGCGAACGTGCAATGGATCCTGTCCGGCCCGAACCTGGTCAGCGGCCGGCGCAATCGCGACGTGGTGGTGCCCGGCCTCCGGGCGCTGATCTCGTTCTAGGGGCGCCGAGCAGGTCGGCGATGGCGGCGAGGATCGCGGAGAGCGAGAAGGCGCGCGAGCCGACGAGGGGGCGCCCCCCACCCTGTCGACGAGAAGCGCGTTGCTGCCCTTGACTCCGACCCGGAGACGGACTAGCTTCGAGCCATCAATAGCGACCCAACGGTCCGGCCCTTACTCTCAGGAGGTGCCTGGTGAGCGGCAACGGTCATCCCACCCCGGCCCAGATTCGTTCCAAGCTGAACCACCCCGTGATCGACGCCGACGGCCACTGGCTGGAGTACGGCCCCGTCTTCTCGGAGCAGATGCGGAAGATCGGTGGGAACAAGGCCGCCGAGGCTTTCCTCGCCGCGCTCAGATCGACCCGCGAGAGCCTGATGACGCCCGTGGACGAGCGGCGGCGGCGTCGCATCGGGCAGGAAGGCTTCTGGTCGCGAGCGGAGCGGAACACCCGCGACCGCGCCACCGGGCTGTTCCCGCGGTTCCTCTACGAGCGCCTCGAGGAGCTCGGAATCGACTTCGCGACCATCTATCCCACGGCGGGCCTCCGCATCGGCCGGATCGCCGACGACGAGGGGCGTCGCGCCGTCTGCCACGCCTTCAACATCGTCACCGCCGACTACTTCCGCGACTTCGGCGACCGCATGACGCCGGCGGCGGCCATCCCGACCCACACGCCCGAGGAGGCGATCGAGGAGCTGGAGTTCTGCGTTCGTCAGCTCGGCACCAAGGTCGCGATGTTCACCAGCCCGGTCCCGCGGCCGGTGGCGTCGGTCACCAATCGCGATGGCGACGTCGGCCGCTTCGCCGTCTGGTACGACGCGGTCGGCCTGGACAGCCTCTACGACTACGATCCGCTCTGGAAGAAGTGCATGGAGCTCGGGATCGCGCCGACGTTCCACACCGGGTCGAGCCGGCAGGGGCTCAGGAATACGGCCGTGAACTTCACCTACAACCACATCGGCCACTTCGCCGAGTCCGGCCACGCCGCCTGCAAGGCGATCTTCCTCGGCGGCGTCACCCGTCGCTTCCCCCAGCTCCGGTTCGCTTTCCTCGAGGGCGGGGTGGGCTGGGGCTGCATGCTCTTCGGCGATCTGATCGGCCACTGGGACAAGCGGAACCGGAAGGCGCTCGAGCACACCGATCCGCGCACGCTCGATCGCGCGCTGCTCCTGGAGCTGGCGGAGAAGTACGGATATCACGATCACATCGCGGCGCTGCGCGCGCGTGACGGCTGGCCCGATCCGGACGCCGTCAACCTGACCGGCGGCCTCGCGGACCTCGACGACTACTCGGCCTGCCAGATCACCAAGAAGCAGGACTGGCAGGATCTGTTCGTGACACCGTTCTACTTCGGCTGCGAGGCCGACGACCGGGCGAACGCCTGGGCGTTCAAGAAGGGCGCGAACCCCTTCAGCGCGCGTCTCAACGCGATCATGGGCTCGGACATCGGCCACTTCGACGTTCCGGACATGATGGAGGTGCTGCCGGAGGCGTACGAGCTCGTCGACGACGGTCTCATCGACAGGGACGACTTCCGCGACTTCACGTTCGCCAACGCAGTCCGGCTGTGGGGCACGCAGAACCCAAAGTTCTTCGAGGGCACGGCGGTCGCGAAGGCGGCCGCGGCGGTTCTGGCGGAGGCGAAGAAGGCCCCGGCCGACGTCTGAGCCAAACGCCGCGCTCGATCAGCGAAGGGGGCCGTGGAGGCCCCCTTCGTTCTTCCTCGTCTCGCTTCCGATCAGGTCGCCGATCCGGTTCCGGTATTCCAGGCGCGCGATCCTAGGCCAAGGTCTCTGTGTTCTCAGAAGTATCGCGTTCGACGCTTCTCACCGGGAGCGGCGCCGGCAAGCGGGCGTGCGCCTCCCGGATCAGGACGGAGCAGACCAGAGATCGCGGAAGCGCGTAGCCACCACCTCGTCGTAAGCGACCGGTGTCGCCAGCAGGCCGATGGCCCGGGCGAAGCCGCTCATCGCCGCTACCGCCGCTTCCGGGATGACGGGATCGTAGAAGGGGAGATCGCGTTCGACGATCGCCGCGATGATCTCGGCGGCCGCGGGCGGAAACCGCCGCCGGCCGACCTCACCCGCGCGGGCTGGCTCCTTCCGGAGCAGGCGCTGGGTCCGCACGATCGCGCGCACGGCGGCCGCCACGCGCTCGGGCTCGCGGGCGATGAGCGCCTCGGTCGTCGAGAGCGCGGCGAACGTGTAGTGGCCGGCCCCCGGCGGGCCGTCACCGCGCCGGACGTCGGCGATGATCTTCCCGACCCCGCGCCGCACGGCGGTCTCGCTGCCCAGGGCGTTGGCCCAGAACCCATCGACGAGCCGGCGCTCGAGGGCCTCCGCGGCCACCACGCCGAACGACGCGCCCGGATCGAGCGCGCCGGGCACCGGTCCAATCGCGATGCCGTCGCGGGCGGGATCGATGCCGACCTCGGCGAGCAGGCGCAGAAAGGCGCGATCCGGTCCGGGGGCGGCGCCGATGCGGAGGCCCTTGACGGCGCCGATGTCGCCGCGACGGGCCGGCAGATCCGCGCGCAAGACCAGCAGCCACGGTGTTCCCTGCGACAGCGTGACGACGAGCTTCGCGCTCTTCCATTGGGGGAAGGCGAGCAGCGTCGTGTGGGCGCCGCCGGCCACGAAGTCCACCGCGCCGTCGCGCAAGGCATTGACCGCGTCGAGCGAGGGAAGCAGCTCCACGTGGGCCTCCAGCCCCTCCTCGCGGTAGACGCCGAGCTCTTCGGCGGCCAGGGCGGGAAAGTAGGAGTTCGTCACCAGATCCGGGGTGGCGATCCTCATCGCGCGAAGCCGTAGACCATGGCCACGGGCGCGTAGCCTTCGTAGTGGAAGTAGGCGCCCTCCGGATCGCCGGGTTTTTCGAGCGGGAGGGGCGCCCGGTTGCGAGATATGTAGCCCGTCATCTCGGACCTCCCCTCGGCACGGTGGCGCACCCTCCTGGCCGAGCCGTGCCTGCTCTTGGTCGATGAGGTGTCGCTCAGCTTCATGCCCAATGGTACAGACACCACCTGCCCCAAAAGAGGAACGGGCACCCCCCGGCCCCTGGGGGGGTGCCCGTCCCTCTTCTGCGGCGCGAGCTCGACTCTCCCTATACCGTCGTGCGCGCTACGTAGCCATAGCGCGCGTTGGTGCGCGCTCCACCCGCGGCGAGATACTCCGCCTTGATCGCGGCGATCTTGTCGGTGGTAATACCGTGCTGGGCGGTGGTCGTGGGGCGAAGTCGGTAGAGGCGCGCCGAATTGCCGCCGAAGATCGCGCGCTTCACCGGGCCGTCGGCCGCCCCCAGCGGCTTGAAGCCGTGCTTCTTTTGCATGTCCTCGGGGATCTCGAGCCGGCGCATCGCCTCGATCTGCCACTGGGGCGAGCCGTACCAGAGCGAGTCGGTGCCCCAGACGACGTGGTCGGCGCCGAGACCCTTGACCAGGGTGCCGATGAAGGCCGCGGCAAAGCGCGGGTTTGCCACGGCGCACGTTGCGAACGCCGTGCCCACCTCGCCATAGACGTTCTTCACGCCCTGCTTGCTCGGGATCTCGGCCAGGTCGGTCGCCCACTTGATGCGCCCGGTCTGCTCGAACTCGGCGAGCACCGCGTCGGGCTTCTCTAGAAATGGCCGAAGGGCGCCGTGGTACATGACGAAGTTGATCTTCGGCCAGTCCTTAGCCGCCTTGCCGACGTCCTTGACGGTCGCGTACTCCCAGACGCCCGGCCACGACGTCTCGTAGTCGGCGGGCAGGAGCCCCTTGTGGATGCACACGGTCGTGATGCCGGACTTCACGGCCTTTTCGTAGAACGGGTACATGAGCTTGTCGTCGTCGAGCCACCAATACGACTGCAGCTTGGAGGGAAACAGGGGATCGCCGATGGTGTAACCCTTCCAGCTGTCGGGCTTGAGGGTGGCGATCGCGCGGTCCACTTCCTCCATCCACCCTTGTTTCTTCGGCGTGAACACGGCGTGGCCGAGGAGACGACGGGAGCCGGAGAACTTGTTGATGGACATGCGGGCGGCCGCGATCTGGTCGTTGGTCAGGAGGTCCCAGCTCGGGTCGTCGAAGGGCGCGCCGGAGAGCAGCGCGATCTTGGTGTCGCTGTCGACGAAGATCTCCTTGAGGTAGTTCTCGAACTTGAACCGGGCGAGGTTGCTCTCGCCCCACAGCTCGGGGTTCCAGTTCGCCTTGGCGTACTTGGCCAGGTCGAGCAACCCTTCCTGCTTGAAGTCGTCGCGGACGAAGTGCGTCTGGGCGTCCACGATGAACTGTCCGGAGAGCGCCTTGGCCCGCTTGTCGGCCACCCCCGGCGTGGCCGCCTCCGCTCGACTCACCTCGAACACGGGGCCGAACACGTCGTTCATGGCGAGGAAGGCCGCGGCCATGCCGGCGCTGGAGGCCAGAAACTGGCGGCGGCTCAGCCCGTGCCGGGGGGCGAGATCGCCGGCGAGCTCTTTCACCCGCGCCTCCACGCGACGCTGCTCCCGCGTCTGGGGCAGAGGGTTGTACTCGCCGTTCGATACGATCTGGGTGGGCACCGGGCCTCTGTAGGCTGTGACCTCGGCCGGCATCGTGCGCTTCAGCTCGTCGTCACTGAGGTAGTGCGGCATCGCTCTCCTCCTTCTGGTTCGACGCGCCCCTGGATCCGCAACATTGCGTTGTCCAGAGCTGGGAGTCCCCTGGGCGCGGCGGTGACGAAAGGAGCAGTAACTCCGTTGGTGCGACGAGTCAAGGCGCGACGCGGCTTGTCGTTATAGAGGCGCATCCGAAGATCACCAGCGAGAAAATACGTGGTGGACTGGACGGTGACCACGCGCTAGCTGCCCGCGCGTCTCTCCCCTGACGCCGCTCCGCTTCGGGGGCGAGCAAGACCGGGGAAGCGGCAAAAACCCGTTGCCGCGCGAGGGCCCCGCCAGGACACGAACAGGAGCGATGAGGCCCGCGCGGACGTCCAGTCCAACGGGATTCTACACCGGCTTCCGAGGCTCCCGCCAGCGAGCTCGCTTTGCAGCATCGAGGTCACCCCGCATGATGCACCGGGGTCAGGTCTTGCAATACGACAGTGGGTAGCGGCGGAGCGTATCTCCGCGCGTACATGTTGAGTCTCTGAGACATCAGGTATCGGGTCAGGTCTTGAGATCCAACATCCCTGTGCCAGAGCCCTCGTAGCGCGCGCCGACGGCGGTCATGAAGGAGCTCGCCGAGGACTGCGCCGCCGACGGCGTGTACGAGTTCTTCTTCTGCGCGTCCCCGCTGGTGATCAGCCGCGACACGGGCTCGCCCATCAATCCTCAGACGATCAAGTAGGGGAGACCGGCAATCACGGCGGTACCGAGCGCGAGAGCGCCCATGTCTCGGACTGCGCTCCGTGTAGTGAGCTCTGCCACAATGTCGGAATAGTTGCCAAAGCCCTGTTGCTGGCCCCGGAGGTCCCAAAGCACATTTCCTATCTGTGGCAATGGTTTGGCGATGTTGTCGAGGGTGGCTCTGCCCAGAGGTTGGGTGGCTCCTGCAGCTTTTCCCGCTCACCACGCGTGGAATTCGTGGATAAGGTGTCGAAAGACTTTACATTTCTTGCTTCGATTTGCAACACGAGATCAGCAGTCCCAGGCTTTTTCTGTGGCAAGTCGAAATGTTATCGCGCTGTATCAATTCTGGTACAGCCTTTGCTCGGAGAGGCACTGCTCCCTGTGCGGAGCCCTGCACGCGAAGTTTTCCGCTCCACGGCTGTCGACCCTGAGAAAAGGGGAGGAAGCTTATGAAACGGGCAGTAGCGCTGTTATTCATCATCGCTGTTTGCTGCCCCGCAGCAGCTTGGGCAGGGCCCGTCATCCTCGGCGGTGACGATCTCACCGACCACGGGTCCCGCAGTGGAGCTGTGAACCTCGAGGGCTGGCTCTACATCGAAAAGGCGCTGACGAACCTGAACCCGAACGTCACGAGAACGGGACCGTTCACGACCGACATCGCGGCGATCGGCTCCGCTGCGGTTGTAGGGTGCCCGCCGGCGTGTCCAGGCAGCAACGCGGGCGCGGCCATCGCCTCCGCAGCCGGCAACGCGGGGCTGGGTGTCACCTTCTTTGATGGTGCGGCCGTCATCAACGGCTTCTTTGCCAGCCTCGCGTCCGGGGCGGTCAATCCCCGGATCATCTGGCTGGCTGGCTCCGACGCGAGCAATGACGAGGACGCGGCCGAAATCGCTGCGGTCAACGCGAATGCCGCCGCGCTCAACTCCTACGTGGCTTCGGGCGGTGGCCTCATGTCGCATGGTATATCCAGTGCCGGCGTGTATGACTGGCTGAGCACGCTCTTGCCAGGCATCACCACGCCTGGCATTTGCAACTCGACGGGGGCCACCCTCACTCCGGCTGGGCAGGCCGCCTTCCCGGGCTTGACCAACAGCAACATCGACGCAAACGCGGGTCCCTGTCATAACACGTTCGGAGGCAACTTCGGCGGCTTGGTCGCGCTCGCCCTCGACGGTACGGGCACGCCCTACATCATTGGTGGCGGAGGCGGAACGCTGATCCAGTGCGGTCAGCCCGGCCAACCTCCGTGCCCCACCACGGGGGTACCTTTCCCTTCCACGCTGGGCCTGCTGCTTTCGGCGGGTGGCTTCGGCCTCGCGGTTCGGCTCTGGCGCGCTCGCAGGAGCCAGCACCAGAGCGCCCTGATCGAATAGCTCCGAACCGACTAGGGGAGGGCGACGGTCAAGACCGTGCTAGACTGTCTCCCTCCCCGCTCCGTCCGTTCGCCCCCACCGGCGCCGCTCAGAGCCGGGGTCAGGTCTTGCAATGCGACAGTGGGTAGCAGCGGAGCGTATCTCCGCGCGTACACGTTGAGTCCCCGAGACATCAGGTATCGGGTCAGCTCTTGAGATCCAACATGCCCGTCGGCATCGATGGTCGCGGCCGCCGCGCCCCGGATCTTCCCGACGATCGTCCCGTCCTGGATCGCCACGTCGGCTCGATAGCGCGAAAACCCCGTCCCGTCGACGACTATCCCGTTCCTGATGAGCAGGTCGTAAGCCATGATGCTCCCGGTCGCCTCAGGCGGCTTGATGGCGGGTGTTGTGCAGCACGCGGCCCGGATAGCTGCCCGTGTGGGTGCCCTTCTCCATCAGCACCTCGCCGTTCACGATGGTGTAGTGGATGCCCTCGGCCAGCTCTCGCATCCGCCAGCCGTTGCTCGGAAAATCGTGGACCACGTCTTCGGGGACCGGACGGACGGTGTCGGGATCGAAGACGACGAGGTCGGCGGCCATCCCCGGCTGCAGGAGGCCGCGATCGTAGATGCCGAAGGCCGAGGCGGAGTCGAAGGTGAGCCGGCGGACGGCCAGCTCGAGCGACATGATGCCCTTCTCGCGCACCCAGTAGCCGAGCAACCGCGTGGGGTTCGACACATTCGAGTGGAACTGCACGTGGGCGCCGCCGTCGGAGAGCCCCACCACGGCGTAGGGGCTGCCCAGGATCTGCGCGACCGCCTCGGTGTCCATGTTGATCTCGCCGAGACTGAACACCGTCTCCAGGTCCTCCTCGACGGCCAGGTCGAGGAAGGCGTCGAGCGGATGCTTGCCTTGCCCCTTGGCGATCTCCGCGATGTGCTGTCCCCGGAGGCCGCGGTTCTTCGGGAGCACCGGCTCCTCCACGATCATCAGGTCCCAGCGCTTGGAGAACGTCGAGTCCGGCCCGAGGGGCGCCTCGACCTCGCTCCGGAGCTTCGCCCGGATCTCCGGGTTCTGATAGGCGGCAAGCTTCTCGGCATCGGAGGCCTGGAGGATGGGCAGCCAGGTGGGCATGCTCCGGAACACCTGGCAGTTCTTCATGGTGAACCGGTTCACCACGCTCCCGGGATTGCAGAGCGGGATCGCGCGGATCCCCTGCTTGACCGTCGCCTCGACGTGGGCCAGGTGCTTTTGCCACCGCCCCGGCTGACGCGCCTGCTCGAGGAGCGTGTTGTACATGACCGTCCGACCGCAGGCCTGGGAGAGCCGGCTGAGCAGGCCGTCCTTCAGCTCGGGATTGGTGCCGCCGCCGCACTGGATCACGCCGGTGCCCGCCTCGCGCAGGACGTCGGCCAGGGCGAACAGCTCCGACTCCGGCGCGCACGCGGCGGGGATGCGCGTCCCCGCGATGTCGAAGTGGTTCATGTTGCGCGTGATCGACAAGCCGAGGGCCCCCGCCTCGAGCGCCTCCCGCACCACCCGCCGCATGGCCTCGAGCTCGGCGTCGGTGGCCGGGCGCTCCGAGCAGTCGGCGCCCATGGTGTAGAGCCGGACCGCCGAGTGTCCGACGAGCGTCCCCACGTTCACGCCGAGCCGCTGGCCGATCGCCCTCATGTACTCGGGGTACGTCTCCCACGTCCAGGGCACGCCCGCCTGGAGCACGTCCATGGGGATGGCCTCGACGTAGGACAGCATGCCGGCCAGCTTGTCGCGCTCGTGGGCCTTGACGGGAGCGAGGGCCAGCGAGCAGTTGCCGATGATGACGGTGGTCGCCCCGTGGTGGGACGAGAAGGTGCAGAGCGGGTCCCAGAGGACCTGGGCGTCGTAGTGGCAGTGGTTGTCGACGAACCCCGGCGCCACCACGCGTCCATCCGCCTCGATCACCCGCCGCGCGGGGCCGTCGAGGCGTCCGAGCTCCACGATCTTGCCTCGGGCCATCGCCACATCGCCGTTGAAGGCGGGCCGACCGGAGCCATCGATGATGCGACCGTTCTTGACGAGGAGATCGTAGGCCATGCGTCCCTCCAGTTGAGAGTTTGTCCGCGAGAAGGTTATCCCAACTGCGGGATTTATGCGAGGCCTGAGAGGGAAGCGCCGTGTCAGGCGGCGGCCTCGCGTCCGAGCGACACTCAGCTGACCTCTGCTCTATTGACTCTGGGTGGCTTGACGAAGCGGCCCGACGGGAATAGAAAGAGCCCACCCAATCCGGCCCTACGTCTTCTCCACAATGGGAGGTCGCCACGATGGACGACCACGCACTCCGCGAGCTGATCCGACAGGTCACGACGGGCGCCCTGAGCCGCCGTCGCTTCGTCCAGACGATGATCGGCGTGGGCCTGACCGCGCCGATGGCCGCCCGGATGCTGGCCA
>DASYTI010000219.1 GCA_036002485.1 Candidatus Methylomirabilota bacterium
AAAGGCTTCGAGGGTGACCGGGCCCGCCTCCAGGTCGGGTGCCAGAGCCTGGACGGCCTGCCGGGTGGCCATGAACTCCTCCGAGGCCGCCACCAGCTCCTCGATGTTCTCGAGCCGGGCCTCGGCCTCGGCCGTCCGCTCGGCTTTGAGCATGTCGCGATAGCCGGAGAGGGCCGCGACCTCGTCGATCAGGGCCGGCACGGCCAGACTTTCGCGGAGGGCGCCAAGCTTGGCGATGAGCTTTCCGAAATCCTCGAGGGCCCGTCGCGCCTTGGCCGTCAGGTCGGGCGAGGGCGCCGCGCTGGCCGTGAGCAGCGAGAGGCCGCGCGCCCGGGCACTCTCGGCGAGCCGGTCGAGCGTGGCCTTGCCGATCCCACGGCTCGGCGCCGCCACCGCGCGTCGGAAGGCGACATCGTCCAGGGGGTTGACCACCAGACGCAGATATGCGAGGAGGTCCTTGACCTCGCGCCGCTCGTAGAAGCGCACCCCGCCCACGATGACGTAGGGGATGCTGGCCCGGCGCAGCGCATCTTCCAGGACGCGGGATTGCGCATTGGTGCGATAGAAGACGGCCACGTCGCGATAGTCCGCCCCTGCCGCGTGCTGCGAGCGGATGGTCTGGGCCACCCAGCCCGCTTCCTCGTTCTCGTCCCAGGCGCGGTAGACCTGCGCCCGGTCGCCCTCGGCATTCTCCGTCCACAGACGCTTGTCGCGCCGCGCGGCATTGTGGGCGATGACGCCGGAGGCGATATCCAGAATGCGCTTGGTCGAGCGATAGTTCTGCTCGAGGGGGACGACCAGGCAGTCGGGAAAGTCCTTCTCGAAATCCAGGATGTTCCGGAGATCGGCGCCCCGCCAGCGGTACACGGACTGGTCGGGGTCTCCCACCACGCAGAGGTTGCGGTGGGCCTCGGTGAGGAGCTGGACGATGCGGTACTGCGCGCGATTGGTGTCCTGGTACTCGTCCACGAGCACGTGCGTCCACAGGGTCCGGTACCACTCCCGCGCCTCCCGCGAAGTCTCGAGGAGTCGGACGACGAGGAGGAGCAGATCATCGAAATCGACGCCTCCCGCGGCCTTGAGCCGTTCTTCATAGACGCGATAGAGCTGGGCCATGCGCTCCTCGCGCGGAGTGCGGGCCAGCCGCTCGACCTCTTCCACGGCGAGCATGTGGTTCTTGGCGTGGCTGATGCGGTGGACCACCGAGGCGGGCGTGGTCTGGCGCTCGTCCATGTCGAGCTCGCGCATCGCCTCCTTGACGATGGTGAGCCGATCGTCCTCGTCGTAGATCACGAAGGAGGGGGGCAGGCCCACGAGGGCGGCGCGCGCGCGCAGGATGCGCACGCACGTCGAGTGGAAGGTGGCGATGAGGGGGGGCCGGATGCCCGCGGGCACGACCAGATCCTCCACGCGCCGACGCATCTCCCCCGCCGCCTTGTTCGTGAAGGTGACGGCGAGGACGTGGCGCGGGTCTATGCCTTCGACGCCGAGAAGCCACGCGATCCGGTGGGCGATCACCCGCGTCTTGCCGCTGCCCGCGCCGGCCAGGACCAGCACGGGCCCCTTGGTCGCCTGGACGGCTTGACGCTGGACGGGATTGAGCGAGGCAAGGATGGTCTCGGGAGCGACGGTGCCGCGCATGGAAGCTCACGATATCACAGGGGCGGCCGCGCCGCCCCGCTCCGCTCCGCTCAGACTAGACGTGCGTACTGGGCCAAGTTGCGAGCCAGATTTACCCAGCCCTCGCCTCGGCCTTCGCCCTCAGCTCGAAGAACCACGCCCGAGGGAGCCTGCAACGCGAGGCGTACCGTATGTACGTTGAGCGTTGCAGGCGACCGAGAACGTGGGATTTCGAGCTGAGCGGCCCAGCCGCGAGGCGAGAGCTGAGTAGAGTTGGCGAAGTAAATTGGCCCAGTACGCTACTCGACGGTGACGGACTTGGCGAGGTTGCGCGGCTGGTCGACGTCGCGGCCGAGGCGAACCGCGAGATGGTAGGCCAGGAGCTGGAGGGGCACGGCCATGATGATGGGGGAGAGGAGCTCGGCGGAGACGGGCACGGTGAGCACCCGCGAGACGCGCGCTACGATCTCCCGATCGCCCTCGTGGGCGAGGGCGATGACGCGCCCCTCGCGCGCGCGCACCTCCTCGATGGTGCCCATCATCCGATCGTACGAGCCGTCCCTCGGGGCGAGCGCCACCACCGGCATGCCGTCGTCGATGAGGGCGATGGGCCCGTGCTTCATCTCCCCGGCGGGGTAGCCCTCGGCGTGCAGATAGGAAAGCTCCTTGAGCTTGAGCGCGCCCTCGAGGGCCATGGGGTAGTGAATGCCCCGCCCGAGGAAGAGAAAGTTCTTGTAGCCGGCGAGGTCGCGGGCCAGCTCCGCGATGGCCGGCTCGCTCTCGAGGACGCGCTCGAGGAGGCGCGGCAGCTCGAGCAGGCCCTGGATGTGCTTGCGGCCATCCTCGGCCGGAATGGCCCCGCGCCGGCGGCCGAGCCAGAGGGCCAGGAGGTAGCAGGCGGTCAGGGTCACCGTGAAGGTCTTGGAGGAGGCGACGCCGATCTCGGGCCCCGCGTGCGTGTAGAGCAGCCCCGTGGACTCGCGGGCGAGGGCGGAGCCCACCACATTGGTGATGCCGACGATGGGGGCGCCCTTTTCACGCGCCGCCTTGACGGCGCCGAGCGTGTCCGCCGTCTCGCCAGATTGGGACAGCGCGACCACCAGCGTCTCGGGGCCGAGCACGGCGTCCCGGTAGCGGTATTCCGAGCCGAGGTCGACCTCCGCCGAGATCCCGGCCAGCCGCTCGATCAGGAAGCGCCCCACGAGCGCGGCGTGGTATGAGGTGCCGCAGGCGACCAGGACCACGCGCTGCAGTCTCTCCACGATCTCGGGATCGAGCCCGATGTCCGGCAGCACCACCGTGCCGCCCTCGGGGGAGACGCGGCCGCGGAGCGTGTCGGCCACCGCCCGCGGCTGCTCGTAGATCTCCTTGAGCATGAAGTGGCGGTATCCGCCCTTCTCCGCCAGGATCGGGTCCCAGAGGATGCGGGTGGGCGTGCGCGACACGGGCGCACCCGCGAGGTCGGTGATCTCGACTCCGTGGCGGGTGATGACCGCCACGTCGCCGTCTTCCAGGATCACCACGTCGCGCGTGTGGGCGAGCAGGGCGGGGATGTCGGAGGCGAGGAGCGTCTCTCCCTGCCCGAGCCCGACCACCACACTGCCCGCGCCGTGCTTGGCCGCCACCAGCCGGTCGGGCGTCTGCTTCGACAGCACCCCGATGGCATAGGATCCCGAAAGCTCGCGGAGGGCCCGGCGCACGGCCTCGTCGAGCCTCGGGGTATCGTGAAGGTGGCGCTCGATGAGGTGCGCGATCACCTCGGTATCGGTCTCCGACGTGAACACGTGTCCTTCCGCGGCCAGCCGCTCCTTGATGGGCAGGTAGTTCTCGATGATGCCGTTGTGCACGACCACGAGCGTGCCCGAGCCGTCGGTGTGCGGGTGGGCGTTGTCATCGGTGGGCCGGCCATGCGTCGCCCAGCGCGTGTGCCCGATGCCGATGCTGCCCTTGACCGGCCGCTCGCGCAGGATGCCCTCCAGCACCTTGATGCGGCCGGCCGCGCGCCGCACTTCGAGCCCCGCGGCGCCCAGCACGGCGATGCCCGCCGAGTCGTAGCCGCGGTACTCGAGACGCTTGAGGCCGTCCACGATGAGCCCCACCGCGTCCTTGTCGCCGATATAGCCGACGATGCCGCACATGGCTCAGGCCTTCCCCTCCGCCTTGCTCTTCTTTCCTTGTCGCTTGCGCGTGGCCCAGCCTTCGCGAATCTCTTGCTTGCCGCGCGCCACCGCGAGCGCCCCCGGAGGCACGTCCTTGGTGATCACGGAGCCCGCGCCGACATAGGCGCCCTCGCCGATGGTGACCGGGGCCACCAGGCTCGAGTTGGTCCCCACGAAGGCCCCGGCCCCGATCACCGTCTCGTGCTTGTGCACGCCGTCGTAGTTGCACGTGATGGCGCCCGCCCCGACGTTGGCGCCGGCGCCCACCGTCGCGTCGCCGACATAGGAGAGATGCGGCACCTTGGCGCCGCGCCCTATCCGCGACTTCTTGAGCTCGACGAAATTGCCGATGCGGGCGCCCACGCCGACGTGCGAGAGGGGCCGGAGATGGCAAAAGGGGCCGAGCTGGGCCTCGGCCTCGACGAGAGCCTCGGAGAGCACGCAGTACGGCCGGAGGGTGACGCGATCGCCGATGCGACTGGCGCTCACGTGACAGCCCGTGGCCACCGTGCACTCGGCCCCGATGGTCGTGGCGCCCTCCAGGATGACGCCAGGATAGATCACCGTGTCGGCGCCGACCGTCACCGTATCGTCCACGTAGGTCGCCGACGGATCCAGGATGGTCACCCCCGCGGCCATGAGGCGATCGAGCGTGCGCCGCCGGAGGACGGCCGCCACCTCCGCGAGCTGGCTCCGATCGTTGATGCCGAGGCATTCCCGGGGATCCGTCGCCTTGACCGCTTCGATGGTCGCCCCGCTTCGGGCCAGGATACCGATCACGTCGGTCAGGTAGTATTCGCCCTGCTCGTTCTGGGGCACGACCTGGCCGAGAGCGGACCAGAGAGACTTGGCGTCGAAGCAGTACACGCTGGTGCCGATCTCGTGGATGGCTCGCTGAGCGGGCGTGGCGTCTTTGTCCTCGACGATGCCCACGGGGCGGCCACCCTCACGGATGACTCGACCATAGCCCGTGGGATCCGGCAGCTCCGCCGTGAGCAGAGTGGCCGCCGCCCCCGTCTTCCCGTGATGCTCGACGAGGGCCTGGAGCATCTCCCGCGACATGAGGGGCTGATCCGCCGGCAGGACGAGGACGGCGCCCTCCCCGCAGGCGCCACGCGTCTGGAGCACCGCGTGCCCGGTGCCGAGCCGCTCCTTCTGCTCGACGTAGACGAGATCCTGCGCCTCGCCCACGGTGGCCCGGACCTCGGAAGCTCCGCGCCCGATGACCAGGACCACCTGCGCGCCGAGGGCGCGGCCGAGCCGCACCGGATAGTCGATGAGCGGGCGGCCGGACACGCGGTGAAGCGCCTTGGGAAGCTTCGAGCGCATGCGCTTCGAATCGCCGGCCGCCAGGATCACCGCAGTGAGCACGCTCATGACCGTGAACTAGGTTAGCACGGGGCGTGCCAAGCATCGGAGACCCCGCACGGTGGGCTGCAAGTGACGGGTTGACGAGACCTTATCGACCGCCGTCGACATGCCAAGGGGTATGTGGGGGATCACCGAGGACGAAGATGAGACAGGATCCTGACAATCCTGGTGGGTAGAGGAGACGCGAGCTCCACCAGCTCGCCCGTGACGGGATGGAGAAACGACAGCCCGGCGGCATGGAGCGCCACGCCCTCCAGACCCCGCACGAGCTCCTCGGGCAGCGTCTCGCCGGACCGCGCGCGACGGCCGCCATAGGTCTCGTCACCGAGGAGGGGGTGGCCCATCGACGCCAGATGCACCCTGATCTGATGCGTGCGCCCCGTCTCGAGCCGGCACTCGAGAAAGGTCGCGGTCCGAAAGCGCTCGAGCACGTGAAAGCGGGTGACGGCCCGCCGGCCCGTCCCCTCCCGCGCCACCGCCATACGCACTCGCGACTTGGGATCGCGGGTGAGCGGGGCGTCGATCACGCCGTCCTCTCGCCGGATCACGCCGTAGGCGAGGCAGAGATACCGCCGCGAGACGGTGCGGCGCTGGAGCTGCGCGGTGAGCGAGTCATAGGCCTGAGGCGTCTTGGCCAGCGCGATCAGCCCCGAGGTGCCCTTGTCGAGTCTATGCACGATGCCGGGCCGCCGGGGACCGCCCACCCCCGCCAGACCCGGCGCATGCGCCAGGGCGGCGGCGGCCAGTGTTCCCGAGCGCGCGCCCGCGCCCGGATGCGTCACCATACCCGCCGGCTTGTCCACGACAAGGACGTGGTCGTCCTCGAAGACAATGGTCAGGGGAATCGCCTCCGGGACCATCTCCTCGGGCGGGGGAGGCGGAATCTCGGCCTCCACCCGCTCTCCCGGACGGAGCCGGCGCGAGGCCTTGAGGGCGGGCGCATCGTCGACGCGGATGCGGCCCGCATCCACGAGCGCTTTGATGCGGGTGCGCGAGAGATCGGGCAGCCGCTCGGCGAGCCAGAGGTCGAGGCGCCGGCCCGCCTCGGCGCGTTCGACGGTGGCCGCCACGCGTCGGGCGGCCGCGCCCGTCATGCGCGCGGGGGCGAGGTCATCAGCATGCGCAGGGCCAGGAGGGCCACCCCCACGCTGATGGCGGAGTCCGCCACATTGAAGGCGGGCCAGTGCCAGCCGCGCCAGTAGAAATCGAGGAAATCCACGACGGCCCCGAAGCGCGCCCGGTCGATGAGGTTGCCGGCGGCTCCGCCGAAGATCAGTCCCATGGCGATGGCCGCCGGTTTCCCGCCATCCGGCAAGAGCCTCACCGCGAGAGCGGCGAGCACGCCCAGTGCGCCCAGAGACAGGACGGCCACCACCCACCGCCACGTCGGCGGCACCGCCGAGAGCATGCCGAAGGCCAGTCCGGGATTCATGATGAGCGTGAGCGAGAAGAATCCGTCGATCACCGGGAGGGGAACGCCGGAGGGCAGGCGGGTAAGGGCCAGCCACTTGGCCACCTGGTCGAGGATCACGACGATCCCCGCCAGGGCCGCCACGAGCTTCATGCGCGCGCGCGCACCACCGGCAGGCAGCGCCCGCACAGCGCCGGGTGGGCGGGATCGGCGCCCACGCCCTCGCTCCAGGTCCAGCAGCGCTCGCAGCGCTTCCAGCCGAGGGCGGCGGCGGGGATGACCTCGAGCACGAGCCCGGGAATGTCCTGGCCCTCGTAGCGGGTGACGCTGTCCGCGGGCGGGGCGGCGCTGAAGCGCACGGCCGACACGTTGAACAGGGTGGCGAGGAGCGCGTCGCCCTTGGTCTCGAGGAGCGGCCGCCACTCCTCCTCCGGAGCCGAGACGATGAAGACCACCGCGTCCACGGCCTTGCCGATCCGCCCCTGCTGGCGCGCCGCCTCGAGGGCCCGCGAGACCTCGCCGCGCACCTCGAGCAAGCGCTCCCACTCCCCGCGCAGCCGCTCGTTGATCCACTCCCCGCGCTCCTCGGGAAAGGTGACCAGATGCACGCTCTCGGGCTTGCCGCGGCCCGGGATGTGCGACCACACCTCGTCGGCCGTGAAGGTCAAGACGGGGGCCAGGAATCGCGCGAGGGCCGTGAGGATCTCGAAGCACACGGTCTGCGCCGCGCGACGCTTGGGATCGTCCGGAGCCGACACGTACAGCCGGTCCTTGATGATGTCGAGATAGAGAGCCGAGAGGTCCACCGCGCAGAAATTGTGCGCGGCGTGGAAGACCACGTGGAATTGATACTCCTCGTAGGCCCGCCGCGCGCGCGCGATGAGCTCGCCCAGGCGCAGGAGGGCCCAGCGATCGAGCTCCTCCATGCGGTCGTAGGAGACCCGATCGCGCTCGGGATCGAAATCGGCGAGGGTGCCGAGGAGGAACCGGCAGGTATTCCGGATGCGTCGATAGGCATCGGCGAGCCGGTTGAGGATCTCGTCGGAGAGTCGGACGTCCTCGGCATAGTCTTCGGCCGCGACCCAGAGACGCAGCACGTCGGCCCCGAACTTCGGCATGAGCTCGTCCGGGGCGATGTTGTTGCCCTGGGACTTCGACATCTTCCGGCCATCACCGTCCACCACGAATCCATGCGTGAGCACGGAGCCGTAGGGCGCGCGGTCGCGAGTGCCCACCGCCTCGAGCAGCGAGGAGTGGAACCACCCGCGGTGCTGGTCCGAGCCCTCCAGATACATCTCGGCCGGCCATCTCAGCTCCGGACGCTTCTCGAGCACGGCCGCGTGGCTGCAGCCCGAGTCGAACCAGACGTCCAGAATGTCGGTCTCCTTGCGGAACTCCCCCCCGCCGCATTTTCCGCAGGCCGTGCCCGCGGGCAGCAGGTCCTTGGCATCCCGCGCATACCACTCGTCGGCGCCCGTTCCCGCTTCCATGATGCCGGCCACGTGCTCCACCACGGCCTGGTCGAGCAGCAAGGTCTCACAGCCCGCGCAGTAGAAGGCCACGATGGGCACACCCCACACCCGCTGGCGCGAGATCACCCACTCGGGCCGATGGGCGACCATGTTGTAGATCCGCTCCTCGCCCCACGCGGGGATCCAGCGCACATGGTTCCGGATGGCGTCGAGGGCCCGCTGGCGCAGCCCGTTCTTGTCGAGCGCGATGAACCACTGTTCGGTCGCGCGGAAGAGCGTCGGGTTCTTGCACCGCCAGCAATGCGGATACGTATGCTCGACGACCACCTGGGCGACCAGGGCGTTCCGCGCGCGCAGGAGGTCGATGATCTTCGGATTGGCCTCCCACACCGTCATGCCCGCGAAGACCGCCACCTCGGGCAGGAAGCGCCCGTCGTCGTCCACGGGGTTGTAGATCTTGAGTCCCGCCTTGCGCCCGAGCTCGTAGTCCTCCTCGCCGTGACCGGGGGCGATGTGGACGAGCCCCGTGCCCGTGTCCATGGCCACGAAGTCCGCGCCGAGGACGGGCACCTCGCGATCGATCCACGGATGCCGCGCCACCGAGCCCACGAGCGCCTCACCGGGGAGGGCGACGTCGGTCGGCCGCGTCCGTCCCTGGAGACCCGGGAGGGCGGAGAAGGCCTCGGCGAGCGGGCGCGCCACCACGAGGGCCTCGCCGTCCACCTCCAGCGCCGTATAGGTCGCCCCCGGATGGACCGCGATGGCGAGGTTGGCGGGAAGCGTCCACGGAGTCGTGGTCCAGATGACCAGAGACGCGCGCCGGTTCCCCAGAGCTCGCTTCAGCTCAGCCGAGGGCGAGACGAGCGGGAACTTGACGTAGACCGAGGGCGTGGTCTGCTCCTCGTACTCGACCTCGGCCTGGGCCAGGGCCGTCTTGCAGTACATGCACCAGTGCACGGGCTTGAGGCCCTTGTGCACGAGACCGCGTCCGACGAAGCGCCCGAACTCACGCACGATGGTCGCCTGGTAGGCCGGCGCCATGGTCCGGTATGGATCCTCCCAGTCGCCGAAGATACCCAGGCGCTTGAACTCCTCGCGCTGGATGTCGATGAACTTGGCGGCGTACTCGCGACAGCGCCGCCGCTTCTCGATCGGGTCCATGGCCTGTCGCACGTCCACGCTCGCCGTGTCGAGGCCGAGCTCCATGTCCACCTGGTGCTCGATGGGCAGCCCGTGGCAGTCCCAGCCCGGCACGTACGGCGAATTGTGTCCCAGCATGCTCCGGGACTTGACGACGAAGTCCTTCAACACCTTGTTGAGCAGGGTGCCCATGTGGATGTGGCCATTGGCATAAGGTGGGCCATCGTGGAGGATCCACAGCGGGCGCGTGGCCGACGCCTTGCGCAGACGTCCATAGATGTCCATCTCCTCCCAACGCTTGAGCATGTCGGGCTCGAGCTTGGGCAGATTGGCCTTCATGGGGAAGGACGTCTTCGGAAGGTTCAGGGTGTCCTTGTAGTCCATTGAGGTCAAAACGTAACACCGATAGGCGTTTAGGGCAAGGAACGCCCCTCGGGCTACGCCCAAAATTCTGCCGACAGAGGCCGCTCGGCGCCTTTCGTGGCGGCGCACAATCCGCCGACACAGGTTCCTCGACGTCTTTCGTGGCGGCGCACAATCCGCCGACATCGGCCTCTCGATGTCTTTCGTGGCGTCCACTCAGAGGTTCTCCGAGGTAAGCCGACCTTCCCCCGTGAGGGGGACATCATGAACCGTGAAAACGTGAAGCCAATGCAGAGCACCCGGGCCACCTGGGGTCTCTTCCTGTTCTTGGGATTGCTGATCTTCTCTGGTTGCGCCTCGGTGGGATCAAGCTCCCAGTCCGCCGGTCAACCGATGGTCTTCCAGAAGGGGCAGGTTGCTCCGCAGGCGTATCTCTCGTCCGTCATCGTCGTCAAGGGCGGCTGCCAGCCCTTCGGTGCGGCCTGCACCATCGCCGGTCCGACGGGCGCCACCATCATCCTGCCGCGGGTAGAAGGCATGCCGGAGTGGCTGTACGAGGTCTTCGCCCACGAGATGTGCCACGCGCTGGCCGGGGTGAAGGGGCACACGGGCAAGGCCGACCCCTGTCACAACGAAGACGGCGGCGTCATCCGCGCCCACGCGGCCCAGGTAGACCTGACAAGCTTCCGCCCCCGCTAGCAGGCGGGCTGAAAAAGGCCCATCTGCGGCGATGAGCGCTTGCGCGAAGAGACCCCCTGCTCAATCAAAGTGATTCGCCGCCAAGTGACTCAATGACGGCGCCCTCGGTCGCACGCTCAACGTACAGAGAGTACGCCTCGCGTGCGGATCGACTCAGCCCTCGTCTCGCGTCGGCCAGGGGCCGGCGCTCAACTCGAAGGGCGGGGCGCCGCCTCGCATCTGGACCTTTTTGAGCCGCCTGCGCAGTAGGCGGAGAGCGTAATCAGGCGGGGCGAAGCTGCCTCAGACCTTCGGTCTGCTTGGCCTTGCAGGCTGGACAGATGGCATGCGTGAACTGCAGGCCTGAGCGCTTGCCCAGATAGCTCTCCACCTTCTCCCAGAAGTTTCCATCGCTCCGGACCTGCCGGCACCACGCGCAGATGGGAATGAGGCCCTGGAGCTGCTGGACGTGGGCGAGCGATTCCTCGAGGGCGAGGATGCGATCGGCCAGCTGCTGCTGCAGGGTCACCATCCGCACTCCGACGGAGACACGGGCCCGCAATTCCTCGGCCTCGAACGGCTTCGTGATGTAGTCGTCCGCTCCGGCTTCGAAGGCCGTCACCAGGTCGTCCATCTGGCCTCTCGACGTCAACACGATGAGGTAGGTGGGGACGGCCGCGCCCGCCTCTCGGACCTTGCCGCACACCTCCAATCCCGTCATCTTGGGCATCATCCAGTCCAGGATCGCGAGGGAGGGAGCCTCCGGGCTGCTCAAGATCTGCCAGGCTTCGGAGCCGCTGGCCGCCGCCACCAGCTCATGGCCTGCCTTGGCGAGGATCACCTCGAGCATGCGGCGCGTGAGCCGATCGTCGTCGGCGATCAGGATCTTCACCGGGTCCGCCTCACAGACTCTTCCAATCGAAAGAGCTGAGAAAGGCGGCGGCCCTCGTGATCTCCAGCTCGAAGGCGTCGCAGACAGTGGCCGCTTCCCCGAGCTGGCCGGCCCGGCCCATGGTCTCGAGCTCTCCGGCCAGCGCGAGCGCCTTCTCGGCGCAAAGGACCCCGAGCGGACCTCGCAGGCTGTGGGCCGACCGGAACGTCTCCTGACCGTCGCCGCGCCGGATGGCCGCCGTCAGGAACGCCACACGCTCTGACAGATCTTCCAGGAAGGTGTCGACCAGCTCTTTCAGGAGATCCTTGTCGCCTTCGACTCGGCCGAGGGCGAGCGACATCCGCACCGGCGCGTCGTCCACCTGTCCCGCGGTCCGCCCCGGCATCTCGCCCTCCCATGAGTCGAGCAAAGAGAAGTTGGATTGGCCCATGGAGATTGTGCACTGCCGGTGCCAAGCTCGACTCGCCAGGGTTATTGATGAGTTCGCCGACTCGGTCGACGGACCTTGACGGAAGGCGGCACGACCGGTGACGAGGAATGCCACTTCCGTCAGCTCGTGACGGCCGGGCTCTTCTTCAGCCGCCTGCTCAGCAGCGGGTGACGTGAGCGGAGACGGCGAGCCAGGTCCCGTTGCGGCGCGCCCAGATGTCCGTGTAGCGGCCGGCGCCGGGTTGGCCGTCGGGACGCGCGTAGGTGGTGCGGGCGTGGATGATGGCGATGTCGCCCATGAGGCGGATGTTGACGTCGTGGGCCTGGAGGTTCGAGATCTTCACGGGCTGCGCCGTCTGCTTCAGGAAGGCCTCGCGATCGATGAGGGTGCCGTTGGGATTGGAGCACAGGAAGTCCTCGGCCAGGATCTGGTCGAAGCGGCGGACGTCGCCGGCCTGCACGGAATTGATGTAGTCGCGGTTCAGAGTCTGCAGGACTTCGAGATCTGACCGGGACGCGGTGGTGGTGGCCATCTGATCTCCCTCCAGCGCCTCGCTACCGTTTGGCGGCAGGCGGGCGGCGAATCTCCTCGATGGCCCGCGCGTAGCCCGAGCGGAGCACGGCCGTGTCCGAGGAGTAGTTGACGATGGTGGCGCCGAGGGCGATCATCTCGCGCACGCCCTCCACGCTGTCGATGGCCATGGAGACCACCTTGCCGTGCTTGCGCGCGGCCTCGGCCAGACGGACGCGGTAGTCGCGCAGCGCGTCCTTCTGGGCGGGCGTGCCGAGCACGCCCAGGTCCTGGGCCAGATCGGTCGGCCCGATGGTCAGCGCGTCGATGCCCGGCACCGAGGCGATCTCGTCCAGCCGCTCGAAGGCCTTCTTCGTCTCGAGCATGGCCGTGACGTGCACGCGCGCGTTCGCGGTCGCCATGTGCTCGCCCGGCGGTGACGTGCGGTACTGCGTGTGGGGGCCGAAGCCGTACATGCCGCGCTCGCCCAGGGGGGCGTAGCGACTGCACGCGGCCACGGCCGCCGCCTGCTCCGGCGTGTCGATCTGCGGGATGTGAAGGTTCCACACGCCCGCGTCGAGCAGCCGCGTCACCCACTCACGATTGCCTTCGGGAGGACGCACCACCATGGGAAAGTCGAGCGCGCGCGCCAGCGTCGCCATGTCGGCGACCGTCTCCATCGAGAAGGGCGAGTGCTCCATGTCGACGCGGACGAAGTCGAGACCCGCCGCCTGGAGCAGGGTGAGCACGGCGGGTGTCCGGATCATGGTCACCCACGTGCCAATCTGCACCTCGCCGCGCTCGGCGCGGGAGCGATACTTGTTTTCATTCATGTCTCTGGCCTCGCTTGTTCATGAACGCACCCGGGTCCTGTACTCCCCCTGATCCACTCAGCCCTCGCCTCGCGGCTGCGCCGCTCAACTCGAACTGCGGCCCGCTCCCCCGCGACGGGGGAGAGGGATAAAAACAGCCTCGCCGTGCTGCACTCGTCTTTCCGATCCCTCTCCCCCATTGGGGGAGAGGGCAGGGTGAGGGGGAGCGCCTGCTCACCCACAATCTAGTCTAGGGCCCTAGCTCACCCCGTCACCGCGCCCGCGACGATGGCCGCCTTGCCCTCGACGCGCTTCGCCGTCTCCGGCAAGCTACCGCGCTCGTACTCGGTACGCAAGGCCGCCGAGAAGAAGGGTCACTTGTCAGGAGCCGCAGAGGCAGGAGAGAATCACGCCCGTCGCATCATATTCCGACCGGAGCCGAGGCAAAGGGACATGAGAACTGGTGCGGAGTACCGAGAGGCCTTGCGAGATGGGCGCAGGGTCTATGTCATGGGCGAAGGCTTGATCGAGGACGTCACCGTGCATCCGGCCACCCGCGCCATGGTGGACGAGTACGTCGCCTGGTACGACCGCCACTTCGACCCCGCCTGGCAAGACATCGTCCTCGCGCCGCCCGACTCAGAGGGCAAGCGCGCGCCGTGGGCCTACGCGTTGCCGACGAGCGCCGCCGATCTACGCGCCATGGGTCGGTGCTACTCCGCCACCACCTTCCTGAGCGCCGGTAACATCACGCACACGCCGGCCTACGGCAACCTCATCGCGCTCGGCATCCTCGACGCCGTCCAGCAGCGGTTCGTCTCACGCGAGCAGATCGTCAACATCTCGGAATACCGCCGTCTGATCGGCCGGACCGGACGGTTCCTCACCTTCTCGGCGGGCGCCGCCACCATCGGCTATCGCTTCCGCGAAGACCCGGCCGAGCGCGTCGCCCTTCAGGTCGTGCGCGAGACGGATGCCGGCCTCGTGCTTCGCGGCAAGGTGGGCATGCACACGAGCCCGGCCTACGCCGAGGATGTCTACGTCGGCGCCCACTGCGGAGTGGACCGCGGTCCCCATCGCGCCACCTTCATCGTCCCCGTCAACGCGCCTGGGGTCACCATCCTCTGCCGCAAGATCTCCGCGCGGCATCAGAACCCGTTCATCGCCCCCCTCAGCAGCCGCTACGATGAGCTGGACGGCCAGATGTGGCTGGAAGATGTGTTCATTCCCTGGGAGCGGACGTTCCTGATGGACCCCTCTCCGGATGTCATGGCCTCGTGGCTCTTCTGGCATCAGCTCTACTGCTGGCTCTCGAAGGCGGAGTTCACGCTCGGGCTCGCCCTCGCCTGCGCCGACGCCATGGGGCTGAAGGAGCACGAGCCCACCATCGAGTACCTCGTCGATCTGATCGTCGACGTGCAGACCGTCCGCACCTGCCAGACCGCGGCCGAGCTCGACCCCGAGGTGACGGCCGAGGGCTACTGCATCCCCGGCCGGGGCCACATCGCGGCGGGCAGCATCGCGATCCAGAAAGCGCGACAGCGCATGGCGGAGATTCTTCGCATTCTCCCGGGCTCCTCGCTCGTGGTCGCGCCGTCGGACAAGGACCTGACGGCGCCCGAGGTCGGAGCAGGTCTGGAGGAGTCGTTCAGCGGGGGCGGCTATACGGCGCTCCAGCGCTCCGCGTTGCTCCAGATGGCCTCGGACCATATCGCGTCCGCCCTGGACGGTCGCGAATCGGCCTTCGAGCTTCACGCCAACGGCGGCATCCCGGCCTGGCGCGGGCGGCTTCGCCGCTACTTCAGCCGCTACAACGAGCTGGCCAACGCCGTCTTGCGCTCGCTGAGCCTGGAAATGCCGGACGTCAACTTCGACAGCATCCGCGCCATTCCCCTCGCCCCGCGGCGGCCGATCACCCCGCCCCCCGGCGCGAGCCCTCGTCAGTATCCCTCTCCCCCATCGGGGGAGAGGGGAGGGTGAGGGGGCTAGCAGTACCACCCGTGAAACCGTCGCCCAGGCTGCTACACTACGCGGCGGCCGCCGATCTTCGTCGCGCCGCGAAAGGGGATCTCCATGAGGAATGTGAAGGCATCGCTGCTCGTCGCTCTGGCCGGCCTCGTCATGGCCGCGACCCAGCCCGCCCTCGCCCAGACCACCACGCTCACGATGTCGTCGTGGGTGTCGCCTCAGCATCACCTGACGGGCGTGGTGCTGCAGGGCTGGGCGAACGAGGTCGAGAAGGCCACCAATGGGCGCGTCAAGTTCCAGATGCTGCCCAAGCATCCGTCGGCGCCGCCCGGCACTTTCGACGCGGTGAGAGACGGCCTCGTCGACCTCTCGTACGTCACCGCGAGCTACACGCCGGCCCGCCACATTCTGCCCCTCATGGCGGAGCTGCCCGGGGCCGGCGAGACGGCCCTCATCAACTCGGTCGCCTATTCTCGCATCTACTGGAAGCACTTCGACAAGGTCGGCGAGTACAAGGGCGTGAAGCTCCTCGGAGTCTTCACGCACGGGCCCGGGCAAATGTTCACCAAGCGGCCGGTGGCCGGCATCAATGACATCCAGGGTTTGAAGATCCGCACGGGCGGCGGTATCGCGGAGGCGGTGGCCAAGGCCCTCGGCACCTCCGCCTTCGTCAAGCCCGCCCCCGAGTCCTACGAGCTCCTCAGCTCCGGCGTCGCCGACGGAGTGTTCTTCCCTCTGGAATCCATCGTCTCGTTCAAGCTCGACACGGTGCTCGAGCAGGCGACGCTGTTCCCGGGCGGGATGTACAGCTCGGCCTTCGGCTTCTTCATGAACGAGGACAAGTGGAACAAGCTGCCCAAGCAGGATCAGGAGGCGATCGCGAAGCTCTCCGGCGAGCACATCGCGCGACTGGCCGGCGCCTCCTGGGACGAGGCCGACCGGAAGGGCATGGAGGCGCTGAAGAAGTCGGGCGTGAAGATCGTCAACGCCAACCCCGAGCTGGTGGCCGAGGTCAAGAAGCGCTCCGCTCCGATCGTCGACGATTGGATCACCAAGGCCAAGGCCAAGGGCGTGGATGCTCCCAAGGTGCTGGCGGAGTTCCGGGAGGAGCTGAAGAAGGTCGCCGCCGGGAAGTGACCACGTCCGCGCCGAAGTGGAAGCGCCACGCCGACGCGCTCCTCGGCGTGGTCGCCGCCGCGATTCTCTTCGCCATGATGGCCCTCACGGTGGTGGACGTGGTAGCGCGCTACGTCTTCAGCCGCCCGCTGCGGGGTGCCTTTGAGATCACCGAGCTGATGCTGCTCGTGCTGATCTTCGCGGGGCTGCCCCTCGTCTCCTTCGCCGACGAGCACGCCGTCATGGATTTCATCGACCGCCTCCTCGGCCCGCGCTCGCAGGGCTGGCTGGAGCGCTTCGTCCAGCTCGTGAATGGCGCCTTCATGCTCCTGCTCACCTGGCTCGTGTGGCGCAAGGCCGACCGCATCTGGGCCTATCGGGACGCCACCGACGTGCTCCGCATCGTGTACGGGCCCTTCGTGTACTTCATGGCCGTCACCCTCGCGCTGGCCGGGGTGATCCACCTGTACAAGGTGATCGAGCGCCGGTGATTCGAGAGATCCTCACGTGATCGAGGGCCTGATCGGCCTCGTCGTGATGATGCTGCTGTGCTGCCTGCGCGTGCCTATTTCGTTCGCCATGGCCATCGTGGGCTTCGTGGGCTACGCCTACATGCGCGACTGGAACTGGGCGGTGGCTTCCGCCACCGTCCAGACCAAGCTCTACGAGACGGGGCGCAACTACACGCTGTCGGTGGTCCCGCTGTTCATCTTGATGGGCAACTTCGTCACGCGCGCGGGCATGTCGCAGGAGCTGTTTCGCGCCGCCTACGCCTTCATCGGGCATCTGCGCGGCGGGCTGGCCATGGCCACCGTCTGGGCCTCCGCGGGCTTCGGCGGGATCTGCGGCTCCTCCATCGCCACCGCGGCCACCTTCGCGAAGGTGGCCTACCCGTCCATGAAGCGCTTCGGCTACTCGGACCGGCTCGCCGCAGGTGTCGTCGCGGGGGGCGGCACTCTGGGTATCATGATCCCGCCGTCAACCATCATGGTGATCTACGGCGTCTTCACCGAGACCAACATCGGCAAGCTGTTCGCCGCGGGGATCCTGCCCGGGATCCTCGGGGCCATCCTCCTCTGCGGGGCCGTCCAGTACATGACCTGGCGCGATCCCCGATCGGGCCCGCCGGGCGAGCGCTCGAGCTGGGGGGAGCGCCTGCTCGCCCTCAAGGATGTGTGGGCGGTGGCCGCGCTCTTCTTCTTCGTGATGGGCGGCATCTACATCGGCTTCTTCACGGCGACCGAGGGGGCGGCCATGGGCGCCTTCGGGGCCATGATCTTCGCCCTGTGGCGCCGGGCGCTCACCTGGCGGACGCTCTACGCCGCCTTGCTCGAGAGCGCGCGCACCACCTCCATGCTGTTCATGATCCTGATCGGCGCGCTGATTTTCGCGGAGTTCGTGAACATCACGACGATGCCGAACGACCTCAAGAGCTGGGTCACGCGCTTCAACGTGAGCCCCACCATGGTGGTGGCGGCCATCTGCGGGGTCTACGTGATCCTCGGCACGGCCATGGAAGAGCTGTCGATGATCCTCCTCACCATTCCCGTCTTCTTCCCGGTGATCGTGCACCTGGGCTTCGATCCCATCTGGTTCGGCATCATCATCGTGTGCGTGGTGGAGATCGGCCTCATCAGCCCGCCCGTGGGCATGAACATGTTCGTGCTCCGAACCCTGATCCCCGAGGTGAGCACGGCAACCATCTTCAGCGGCGTCTTGCCCTTCATGTGGGCCGACGTGATCCGCCTGGCCATCCTGGTCGCCTTCCCCATCATCTCGCTCTGGCTACCCAGCATGATGCGCTGACGGCCTCATCCCTCTCCCCCAGTGGGGGAGAGGGCAGGGGGGTCGGGCCCGATCAGGCGCTTATCGAAGCTGGCGCGAAACGGTCTAGTGAAAGGCGCAATCGGTGCAGGCGCACGGATGAACAACGACCGCATTCTTCCCATCGGCCCAGGGCAGTAACGACATCACTGGCTCCTTGAAAGAAACCAGCGCACTGGTCGCTACCTCGGCCGGGCCGCTCTCGTCGCCCCCTCACCCTGCCCTTATATGATGGAACCGCAGCATCGAGCAGCGGCGGTAGAGTTCACGGTGCCCGTGGGACGAGGACCCCACCCTGCCGATCCCGTGGAGGATCTGGGAGAGACTGTCCCGCTCGCGAGGCGAAC
>DASYTI010000220.1 GCA_036002485.1 Candidatus Methylomirabilota bacterium
CGGCCGCCCTGGTGGCCGCGCTGCCCGATGATTTCGAGGGGCGCGCCATGGCAGAGGGCGTCCCTCTGCCCTTGGCCGCCGACGAAACCGGCGTCCTTCTCGTGGACGTCGACAGCGACTCGCCGGAGCTCGTCGCCTCGCCGGGCATTCGCGCTCACGATGTGCCGGTCATCGCGCTGGCCGCCACGCCGCCTCTCGAGGCCGCGCTGCCCTCCGCGTGGTACGCCTGCCTGCGCAAGCCCGTGACCCGGCCGGTCCTCGAGCGCGTCCTCGCCCAGGCCCTCGACCACGCGCGCCTGCGCCGTGAGTCCGAGGACACGCGGCGACAGCTCGAGGAGCTCAACGAAATCGGCATCCGGCTCTCCGCCGAGCGGGACGTGGAGACGCTGCTGCGTCTCATTCTCTCGAGAGCGCGCGAGATCACGCACAGCGACGCCGGCTCGATCTATCTCGTGGAGGAGCCGGAAGGCGCCCCGCGACGCCTGCGCTTCGAGATCTCTCAGAACGACTCCGCGTCCGTCCCGCTCGGTGGGCCGGGCCCGGCCAGGCCGGCTGCGGCTCACGTGCCCATCAGCGACGAGAGCATCGCCGGCCACGTCGCCTTGACGGGAGAGATCGTCCACCTGGACGACGCCTATGTGCCGCCCCCCGGCGCGCGCTACCACATCAATACCGGCTTCGACAAGCACGCGGGCTACCGCACCAAGTCCATGCTCGTGGTGCCCATGAAGACTCCCTCAGACGAAGTCATCGGCGTGCTCCAGCTCATCAACTGCAAGCGTGACCACGCGCGGCGGTTCGCCTCCCCCGAAGAGATCGAGGCCGAAGCCCTGCCATATCCCGAGCGCTTCAAGAGCCTGGCCGCCTCCCTCGCCTCGCAGGCGGCGGTGGCCCTCCAGAACAGCCGGCACTACGAAAGCGTGCGCGCCCTCTTCGAGGGCTTTGTCAGCGCCTCCGTCAGCGCCATCGAGGCGCGGGACCCCACGACCTCGGGCCACTCCTTCCGCGTCGCCGATCTGACCGTGGCCCTGGCCGAAGCCGCTGACCGCGTCTCCACGGGCCCCTTCCGGAGCGTCCGCTTCACCCTCGACCAGATCCGCGAGATCCGCTATGCCTCGCTCCTCCACGACTTCGGCAAGGTCGGCGTGCGCGAGGAGGTCCTCGTCAAGGCCAAGAAGCTGGCCCCCCTGGGTCTCGAGCTGATCCGCCAGCGCTCCGAGATCCTGAAGCGCGGGCTGGAGCTCAAGTTCCTGCGCGGCAAGCTCGACTCCCTCCGAGGCGGGAGCGGTGACGGCTTCGAGGCCCGGGCCGACGAGTGGGACGCCGAGCTGGCCGCGCTCCTGGCGGAAATCGACACGCACATGAAGGCGGTGGCCGCCGCGAACGAGCCCACGGTCATGCCGGCCCAGACCGCGGCAGACCTTCGGAGCATCGCGGGCCGCGCCTTCGTGGACCACCTGGGTGACCGCCTGACCGTCATCACGCCCGCCGAGGCGGAGATCCTTTCGATCCCGCGCGGGAGCCTCACCCGGGATGAGTTCAAGCAGATCCAGTCGCATGTGCTCTACACCTACGAGTTCCTCAAGCGCATCCCGTGGACGAAGGAGCTGCGGGATGTGCCGACCATCGCCCGCTCCCATCACGAGAAGCTTGACGGCTCGGGCTATCCCGAAGGCTGGCGCGGCGCCGAGATCCCCATGCAGTCCCGGATGATGACCGTGTCGGACATCTTTGACGCGCTGACGGCGAGCGACCGGCCCTACAAGGCCGCCGTGCCGGTCGACCGCGCGCTGGACATTCTCGGTCAGGAGCGCAAGGCCGGCGCCATCGATGCCGACATCCTCGATCTTTTCGTCGAGTTGAAACCCTGGGAGGCGAGAAGGGGCAAGCTCGGGGCGGACAGTCGCTCCGCGCGCTGATCCCGCGGGCCCGCCACTCGCTCTGCCCGGCCAGCGCTCAGCCGCCGAGGAGCGTCAGGACCATGCCCCAGCCCACCATCCCGCCGAGCATGGCCACCGCCCCCAGCCAGTCGGCGAGCCGCGAGCGAGCCGCCCCCTGTTGAGTCGCATCGCGCAAAAAAATCGTCGCGGCCGCGCGTCGGGTGCCCGTGCGGCCGACGTAGATGCGGGGGCGCGGGCGCGCCGCGCGCCGAGTGGACCGTCGGTTTCGGCGTCTCGTCTTTGCCACCAGCATCTTCGCTGCCAGCATCTGAACCCTCCTTGCCTCCCTGTCCCTTCGTCTCGACAAACCTGGCGTCTCGAAAGACCTGGCCGCTCTATATGTCTCTGAACAGGCCCACGACCTTGCCAAGGATGCGGAAGTCGGCGCGCCGTGGATCCACGACGATGGGCTTCATGGTCGGATGCTCCGGCTTGAGCACGACCATGCCTCCCTCGGTGGCGAAGCGCTTGACCGTCGCATCCTGATCCACGAGGGCCGCCACGATGTCGCCCGCGATGGCCACGTCCTGCTTCCGCACGAGGACGAGGTCCCCATCGGCGATATGCGCCTCGATCATGCTGTCGCCCTTCACGCGCAGAGCAAAGACTTCGCCGCCCTTGGCCGCGAGCCACTCCGGCCGCACCGGGATGGTCTCTTCTCGGGTTTCCGCGGCGAAAATCGGCTGCCCGGCGGCGATCCGGCCGAGGACGGGAATCTCGCGCGAGGCGCGCCGGCTGTGACCGCGGTCGGTCAAGGTCAGTGTGCGCGACACGCGCTTGTCCGTTACGCGTCGCTGCAGCTCGCCCTTGCGCTCGAGGGCGCGGAGGTGATCGAAGGCCGCCCTGGGCGTGAAGCGAAAGCGCTCAGCGATCTCCCGCACCGTGGGTGGAGCGCCATGCTTGTCGGTGAAGCCCCGCATGAAGCTCAGCACCTCTTTTTGCCGATGTGTGAGCTCTTTCAATCCCTGCCCCCTCCATGGTTGCCTGTCTCGAAGGTTGCCTGGCTCGAGCGGTGACTCCTTCGAGGTGACGCGTGGCCAGACATCTACTCAACAGCATGATAGTCAACATCCGTTGAGTTAGGCAAGCAAAAAAATTAGGCTGGCTCCCAGGGCTCACAGGACGGGCACGCCATGAATCCCGCATCCTTGGCTTCGACCACCCGCTTGAAATAGACGCGGTCCACCTCGCCTATGCGCTTGACCCAGGTGCAGTCCCGCTGGTGGAAGAGTCTCGAACCCCGCTGAGCCACGTAGGCCTCGCCCGGGGGAGCTTCGGAGGCGGTCGGCGAGACGGCGTGAGGGTCCAGCGCCGAGTCGGGGAGGGCCTCGGTCCCTCCGGTGCCCGGCGCCGTCGCCTCGGTGGCGACCGTGGAAGTATCAACGGCGGTGCTGGCGGGCGCCGGGGGCGGGTCGGGCTCGTCGATCTGGAGATTGGTCCTGATGGTCGACTCGAATTCGGCGCTGGCGCGCCTGAACTCGCGCATCGCGCGCCCGAGCGAGCGGCCCAGCTGAGGCAGGTTTTTCGGACCGAACACGAGCAGAGCGATCACGAAGATGAGGACCAGCTCTTGGATGCCGATGTCAAACATGGTGGAGCCCTGATCATACCACCTTGATCTGGCCGTGGAGCGCCACGGGGCGACCTTCGACGCCACCGATGACCCCTGAGCGGAACGCGACGAGATTCTGACGGATTTTTGTCGGGGATGTCTGAATTTGTTTGTGCCCGTCTGGCCAAGGGGCTCCGCCACGCTCATCGCCCTAATGATTTCACGCCGTTGTTCAGCCAATGTTCAACCGTCCTCGTGGCAGGCGCCTTGCTTCCCCCTTTTAGCCGAGTCTATCGAGGCTCTTAGGTGGGCAGCCAACCAGAGGGCGGAGGCTCCATGGCGCGAACCAGATGCTGAGGCAGCACGGCAGCCTGTCGGTTGCCCTCGCCGTCTCGCTCGTCCTGGCTCCCTCCCCCGCCCGCGCCCAAGGGCTCGGAGTGGTGACCACACTCACGGGCACCGCCACGCTGGCCCGCGCCTCTCAGTCCCAGCCTCTCCGCTTCAGGGACACCGTCTTCGAGCACGACAAGATCGCCACTGCGGAGAAGTCCCTGGTTCGCGTGCTCCTCGGCGGCAAGGCCATCGTGACGATCCGGGAGCTCTCGGAGCTCACCGTCACCGAGGGCCACCGGAAATCCATCATCCAACTCTCCTCGGGCAAGATCGGCCTGGCCGTGGCACGCCAGCGCATGCAGCCCGGCGACGAGATCGAGGTGCGCACGCCCAATGCCGTGGCCGCCGTGCGGGGCACCGTCTTCGTCGTCGAGCTGATCCGGCCGGCCGCCGGCGGCCTTCCGCTCGTCACGAATGTTCACGTCGTCAAGGGCATCGTGGACGTCACTCCGATAAACGCCGCTCCGGGCACGCCGCCGAACCGCGTGGGGGCGGGTCAGAGCATTGGCGTCACCGGCAGCACGGCGGGCCCCCTCCAGCCCTTCTCACCCGCGGCCATGGGCGCGGTGTTTGGTGATCTGAGCGCGCGTGAGGCCGAGCATCCGCGTGGCGCCGACGCCGTCGCCCGGTTGGTGAGCGGCCCCGAGGGCCTGAAGGCCCGCGCGCTCGCGCTTGCTCTCTCCCCGGATCCGACACCTCAGCCGGTGGGCGCTCGAGGTGGCGAGAACCTCCCCGGCGGCGAGACCCAAGGGAGCGGCCCGCCGGACACCGCCGCCGACGTCTTCGGCATCGCTCAGCTCGCGGCCGCGGCGGAGGACACGGCCGGCGTGGGCGGTGGTAGCGGCGGCGGCGGAGCCGTCACCCAACCGCCCCTCGTGCCGCCCATCCCGACGCTGAACGTGGGGCCGTCAAGTCTGCCCCCGGCCCTCTACTCGTTCAACGGGGAAAGTCGGAAATTCGCCACCTCCCTCTACACCGTCGACAGCAAGAGCAAGGCGACGCTCGACGGCCGCCTCCTCGAAACCTCGGCGAGCACGCTCGCGTTCGGGGCGGCCATCGCGGACATCCAGGGCAGTCTCACGGGGACGGCGACGGTGGCGCTGCTGGGACTCGACACGAGCACCGTCACCGCCCCCGAGCTCGCGCATGTCTCGGGCGCCAAGGCCAAGGTAACCACGGGCGGCCCGCTCCTCGCGGCCACCAAGAGTGATCTGAGCGCCGACGGCGCGGCCTTTCTCGCCGTCGACGGCAAGGGAAGCCGTTTCACGAGCACCGCCAAGACCAGCCTCCTCGCCCTCGAGGGTGGCTCGCTCACCCTCGCCCCCGGCACCGAGGGCGTGGTCGTGGAGAAGTCGGGCAGGCTGAACCTCGCGAGCTCCCTCTGGACGGCCGAGAGCGCGCCGATTACCACGACTGGCTCGCTGCTCCGGGTCTCCACGGGCGGCCGCGTCACCACCGCCAAGTCGACCGACGAGCTCATCGAGCTCTCGGGCGGCGCCCACTCCATCGCGACCGGACGCGGTGAGGCCATCATCGAGCTCTCGGCCAAGCGCACGAAGAATGACGCCGACACGGGGCTCAAGCTCGCCACCCAGCGCCCGCTCACGAGCGCGGGTACGCTGCTCGACCTCGATGGGGCCACGGTGACCACGCGCGCGGTCCTCCGAGTCGACACCGCCCTCCTCGCGGCGAGCCTGCCCATCCTGAACATGCGCCGCGGCGCCCAGCTCACCGCGGCCAGCGGCCTGCTGGACCTCACGGCCAAGAGCAAGGTCACCAGCGCGGGCCCCATCACGGCCCTCGAGGCCAGCCGGCTCACTATCACGAATGGCGCCGCCTTCGCGCTTTCGGGCGGCAGCGCGCTCAAGGTCACGGGTGACCTGATCTCGCTCGGCAGTGGAAGCACCCTGACCCTCTTGTCGGGTCCGCTCGTGAGCCTCTCGGGCGGCTCGGTGCTCCAGGTATCGGGCGCGCTCGTGGCCTTCACCGGTACGGGCGGGAGCGTGCTCTCCGTGTCCAATAGCCTCTGCGGCGGCCCCTGCGCCCTTGTCGGCGGCATACCGGTCGCTTTCACGGGCGGGGCCACCGCGGCCAATGTTGTCATCGGCGGCGAGCCGGTCCGCAATCCCGCGTCGGGCACGATCAAGCTCGCCTCCCCCAGCACCGCCTTGATCGCCGTCGACGGCAAGAACACCAGGGTCGCCGTCGTCGGCAAGTGAGGCGATGTGACCTCTCGCGAGGACTAGGGCTCCTCGCGGCCGCTGCCGTCCTCCTTCCTGGTCACGCCTCCGCGCAGACCGCGAGGAGCCTGGGTACCGTCACCCGCGTGAGCGGGCACGTCACGGTGAGCCGCGGCGCGCCCGACAAGGTGGGCACCCTCGCGTTCAAGGACGCCGTCTTCGACCGCGACCGAATCGGCACGGGCGAACGATCCTCGGCGCGCCTCCTGTTGGGAGGGAAGGCGGTGGTAACGGTGCGGGAGCTTTCCTCTCTGGCCATCGCCGATCAGGCTGGCCTCGCCAGTCTCCATCTCGCCGGCGGCACCGTGGCCCTCGCCGTGGCCCGGCGGCGCATGCACGCCGAGGAAAGGGTCGAGCTCCACCTTCCGGGTGCGCGAGCATCGACGCGCGGTGCCGTACTCATCGCCGAAGCATCGCGGACGACGGACCCATGGTCTCGGCCATTCACGTCGTCTCGGGCCGCGTTGACGTTACTGACGGTGGCGGCACGCTGCTGCTCGCCGGCCATCAGAGCGTCACCATCACGGACGGGGTGATCGGGCCCATCACAACTCTCACTGACCAAGACTTGGAGCATCTCGGCGGGGACAGCAACGCTGATCGGCTCCGCCGTGCCGAATCCCCGAGCCGATTTTCGTCGAGCGCCGGCTGGCACATAGGGAAAATTTATCCCGCAGTGAAAGCAGAAGAAGCCAATAGTGTCATATCCGTGACAGGTGGGGGCATGCCGATCGGTTTCGAGCTGCCAAAAGGTTTCATCCTGCCCATCAGTCCGGCTCACGGAGCCAAGCCAGGAGTCACGACACCAGCTCTCGCCCGGTAAATCGCGATCCACCGCTTGCGCTCTCACGGTGAGCGCCATATCATCAGCAGGCAATGAGCTACTTCTCGCGCTTCGTCATCGCGATGGCTCTGCTGCTCTCCCCCACTCTGTCCTGGGCGCAGGCCGCGCCCGAGCTGGGGGTGGTGACGACGCTGCAGGGCCAGGCCAGCGTGGCCCGGGCCAGCGCGCCCGGGACGCTGCCGCTCAAGTTCAAGGACGCCGTGTTCGACCGGGATCGCATCCAGACGGGGGAGGAGTCCCTCGTCAAGGTGCTGATGGGCGGCAAGGCCATCGTGACCGTGCGCGAGCTGTCGGTGCTGACCATCACCGAGGAGCTGGGCAAGACG